>DASPYC010000555.1:0-2591 GCA_035636955.1 Casimicrobiaceae bacterium | reverse complement strand
GACGCAGAGCCTTCTAGCAATTACATCGACGACTCTCCGAGCGAATTGTCGACTCCGACGCAGCTTGCCAAGAATTCAGGGCGAGTACATTTTGGAGTTTTCAACAGAATAGGTCGAAAGCGGACACCGTCGTGCAAGGCCAGACGCCGCGCGTGCGAACTTTCCAAGAAGAACTCTTATTGGGAAAGGCTGGAATAATTCGATGAGCGACCGTGGTATTCAAGCGTCCCAAGCGGAGAATCTGATCAATGGACGCGTGGAGCTGCAGGGTACAATCCGGCGCCTAGTTGCCCTTGCTGAGGTTGAAGCTAATGTTTTTATGCTGCCGGCTTGAAGACGCGCCACGAAATCGATGCAGTCGTTCGTGCGTCGCGCCTAAGCCGGTGAACATTGTGGTGGGAATCGCGGCACCTTCATTCTCTCTTGTTCAAATCTTGAGGCGCTGAGTTCGCACAACAACGATTCGTCTCAGGCGCTCTCTCGCATCCGCGCGCTTCGCCGCTGAAGCCCGCCGACCACCACCATCAGGATCAGCGAGATCGCGATTAGCATCGTTGCAGCAGCAGCGATAGTCAGGCTGATGTTGTCGTTGATTCCGGCGAACATCTGCCGCGGAAGCGTGCGCTGACCAGGCCCCGCCATCAATAGCGCGACAACGACTTCGTCGAACGACGCTGCAAATGCGAATACGGCGCCGGACGCAACGCCGGGCAGGATCAGCGGCAGCGTGACGCGGCGAAACGTCTTTATCTGCGAAGCGCCGAGACTCTCGGCCGCGCGGATCAGCGTTCGATCGAAGCTCGACAGTGTAGCGAGAACTGTGATGACGACAAACGGCACGCCTAGCGTTGTGTGCGCCAGGATCAGACCGAGATACCCGTCCGTAAGCCCCAAGGGTGCAAAGGCGAAGTACACTCCGACCGCCACGATGATCACCGGCACGACCATCGGCGAGATGAGCAGCGCCAGCACGAGCGCTTGCGCCGGAAAGCGCGCGCGCCAGATGCCGAGCGCTGCAAGCGTGCCCAGCACCGTCGCGAGGACCGTTGCAGAAACGCCGACGATCACGCTGTTCTTCAGCGAAGGAAGCCAGAACGACGACGAAAAAAAGTCCTCGTACCAACGCAGGCTCAAGCCTGGCAGGGGATAGTAGAAAAACGAGCCCGACGAAAACGACAGTGGCACGATGGTGAGGATCGGCGCCACCAGGAATACAAGAACAGCCCCTGTCAAGAACGCGAGACCGATGCGCGTGATGCGTTCACTTAACGTTTTCATCGTATCAGCCCAAGCGCATCCGCTCGACGCCGATCAGGCGGTTATATACGGCGTAGAGCGCCAGTGTGGCGGTCAGCAGCAAGATGGATAAAGCAGCGGCCATTCCCCAGTTCACTGTCCTGCTCGCATAGAAGGCGATGAAGTAGCTGATCATCTGGTCGTCGCCACCGCCCACCAGCGCCGGAGTGATGTAGTAGCCAAGCGCCTGGATGAACACCATCAAGCAGCCGGCCGCGATCCCAGGCACGGTCGCCGGCATGTAGACGCGCCGGAATGCCGTGAACGGACGTGCACCCAGCGATGACGCGGCCCGCACATACGACGACGGAATGCTCCGCATCACGCTGTACAACGGCAGCACCATGAATGGCAACAGCACGTGCACCATCGCCACGTAGACCGCGAAGCGATTGAAGATCATATTCAGCGGCTCGTGCACGATGCCGAGCGACAGGAACAGGCTGTTCAGCACGCCTTCCTTTTGCAGGAGCACGACCCAGGCGAGTGTGCGCACGAGTAACGATGTCCAAAACGGCAGCAGCACGAGAAATAGCAATGCGCCGGCGCGGCCAGACGGTTGCGCAGCAATCACATACGCGACGGGATAACCGAGGACCAGGCAGATCAACGTGACGATCGCCGAAATCCACAGCGTGCGACCCAGCACATCGCGGAACACGCGTTGCTCGGCCGGGGCGCCGACGATGGAACCGTCGGCATCGCGCCGCAGGTCGAGCGCGCCCAGCAAATAGAAGTCCGTTGCGGGACCGCCGGCACGGCGCAGCACGGACCAAGTCTCGAGCTCGCCCCACTTGGGATCGATGCCGATCAGCGTATCGCGCGCGGACCCGCTCAACTCCGCGGGTACTTGCCGGCCCGTGCTGAAAAGGAGCGTGCGAAAACCGGGAACGTCGTAGTTGAGCCGTGTCGCCGCGCTGGCCAACGTGCCTGCTTCGCGCGCTGCGCGAATGTCGGCGATCAGCGCAGCGTAGGCGGACTCCGGCGGCAGATCGCGAGCGTCCCAGTTCTTCAGTGCGGCAGTGACCGCAGGCAGGATGCGCGCGATATCGATGTCGATCACTCCGCGCGACAGCATCGCGCCGATCGGCACGATGAAGCACGCGGCGAGAAAGACGAAAAGAGGAAGGACCAGTGCCGCCGCACGCAGTTGCTCGCGGCGGCGGCTGCGGCGGAGCGCACGACGCAGCCTGCCAGCGTCGTCATCGACGCCGGCGAAGGACGCATGAAGTGCGGCCGCAGCGCCGCGTAGCATCGCGACCTCGCGTCGGCCTTTAGACCACTACTTGGCGACC
>DASPYC010000554.1:0-3429 GCA_035636955.1 Casimicrobiaceae bacterium | reverse complement strand
GGCGATCGGCGAGAGCCTTGGCAAGCGAACGAAGCTTGGCTTCCGCCGCCGCCGAAATGTCTGCATGCCCGGGCGCGAACTCGACGTAGGCAAGCTGCTCGCCGCCGCCACCGCTCACCAGCGACCCTAGCAACGCGAACGGCGCGGTGGCGGCTTTCGTCACCAGATTGACAACGATTTGCACAATGATGCCCCACACCGAAAACTTGGGATCGTCGAGCGTCCCTTCGATCGGAAGATCGAGATGGATAACGCCGTTGCGATCCTTGAGCAGCGAGACCGCCAGCAAGACCGGCAACTTGGTTGCGGTCGGGCTTTCGACCCGTTCGCCGAACGTCAGCTGATCGAGCACCAGTTTGTTGGAGGCGACGAGCTTGCGGTTCTCGATCTGATAATGCACTTCGAGCGACAGCTTGCCTTTCTGGATGCCGTAGCCCGCGTATTTCGCCGAGTACGGCGTGAGCGGCGGCAGATCGACGTCCTTTGCCGTTGCCGTCAGGTCAAGCGTCAGATCACGGGCGAAGGGATTAACCTTACCGCGCAATTCGACCGGCGCGGTGTTTTCAACGCGCGCGCCAAGCTCCACATCGCCAGCCTGCACCGCCGACAACGCTGAAACGCTTCCGGTTACCCCCGTGAGATGCGCCGAATAATTGGGCCGAACGAAAAAATCGGAGAACTCCACTTCGCCGTCCGCAAGCGCAACACGGCCGATCGACACCGGCAACTCGCTGTCGCGTTTCGGCGGCGGCAACTCTTTCGTCGCAACGCCCGCCGTTTGCGTCGCCGGACCGGAAGGGACGACCTCCGATTCCGCGGACCGCGAAGCGAGCAGTTGTTGCAGGTTGAGCGTCGCGTCCGGATTGATGATGAGGCGCGCGTAAAAGCCATTCATCGCCACGCCGCCGAGCGCCAGCTTGAACGGATCCGTGGTTGCGTCGACGCCCGTGAACGCGAGCGACTTCCAGCGCACGAGGTCCTGTGACGTCGGCCGGTCGAACGAGTTGAAGTCGCTGATCGTGACGTCGCCCGCATAGCTCGCGCGCACTGCGCCGGCGCGGGATTCCCCATACGCCAAGCGCCCCTTCGCGCTGAACAAGCCCCGCGTCACGACGACGTTCGTGCGTCCTTCGAAATAGGGTCGCAACGGCACGAGATCGATCGCGTTCGCGTCGACGCGCCAATCGCCGGCGAATGGATTGGTCGCGAGCGCGCCGATGACATGCACACGACCTCCGGCGCCCACGCGCGCCGCGACATCGATTTTGCCCTTTGCGTTTCGCGTATTGCTAAGGTCCTCGGCGGCGATTTTCGCGTCGGCAATCGTGACCTTGACGGGCGTTTCCGGAACACGATCGTCGAATTGCGCGGACAGGCGATCGAACTGCAGTTTGTGGATCAGGAGCTGCCAGCTGGCGTCGTTTGAGCCGCGGGTGCCGTTGCTCGTGCCCTTTACCTGCCCTCCGGTCTGCGGTGATGTCCGCACGAGCCGCTCGAAGTTGACGACGCCGTCGCGTTCCCGCACGACGCGAATCGCCGCCTGCCGCGATTGGACCTGTTCGATCTTGACGCTACGCTTTTCGAGATCGAACGCCACGCCGTCAAGATCGATGCGAGGCACGCGCCACAGCGGATCGCGCTCGCCACGCACCGCCAGATCGAGATCGGCCAACGTTGCCGCGCTCCCTGTGACGACAACTTGAGGCTTGGCCGCGCCCGCCGCAACATCGAAATCCCCATTGAAGTCCAGCGTCCCTTGCCGCACGTCGAGGTTGAGTGCTTCGGCGTAGTATGGATACAGCTTCGCGAGATGAAACTTCGTCAGGTCGAAATGTCCGCGCGCGGCCTTGCCCGCGATGTCGAGGTCGCTCCGTCCGGTGAAATGCGCACCTTCGTCGGAATCGAAGGTGATCTCCATCGCGCCCGCTGCGCCGCTCGACGCGAGCCGCTGCCCTTGAACCGCGATGTTCAATAGCGTGGCACGAAACGCCGGCGACACCGAGTCGTCGGAAAGACGCAGCGTACCGCTGGAAACGCGCGTGTCGCCGATGGTATACGTCCAACTCGCATGCGAAGCATCGCTTGCGCGCGAGCCGCTCGACGCGGGCGCGATCAGCCGTTCCATCTCGAGCGTGCCGTCCGGAAAACGGCGCAGATCGACGTCGGGGCCATCGAGCGTCACCGTGTCCAGCGCGACCGAGTGCCCCAATGGATCGAGCTTGCGAATCTTGATCTCGGCCGCCTTGGTCGCCATTAGAGAAGCGCCGTCTGCGCGCGTGACCGCCAGAGCGTCGATACGTACGGTGCCCGAAAGTGCGAGCGCACGCGGCGTTCCATGGTCCGTCACGAACGCGAGCGAGAGTCGCGTGGTCAGAGCTCCGTCGTTGAGCTTCAATCCTTGCGGCAACGGCAGGTATTCGGCGTAGCGCGCAAGGGCAAGCGAATCGAGATTGAGCGCTAAAGTTGCTTCTTCAGTGTCGGCGAACGGCGTCGTTGCTTCGCCGGCGAGTCCGAATCGTGCGCCGTCGACCGACCCCTCGAAGCGCGGCGTGACACGGATCTGCGCATCGTACGGAAGGCTCGATAAAAATGGGATGCCGATAGCGAGGTTCGTCACCGCGACGCTTCGACCATGCGGCCGGTCGTCAAGCAGGAACGTTCCATCGTCGATCTCGATGTTGTTGAGAGAAAACCGCGGCGTCGGACCTTTCGGGCCGCCAAGCATCCGATCGATCAAGTCCTGCACACTGTAGGTTCCATCGGAATTGCGTATGAGCGCCACGCGTGGGCGAACGAGGCGCAGCGCATCGAATACCGGCGCGCGATGCCACACTGATGCCGCCGATAGATCGATGTCCATCGCGTCGAACGTGAGCAGCGGACGCTCGCGATCGGCCAGCACGAAATCGGATAGCGTCGCCTTCAGCGTAAACGGATTGAAGGCGACCGTGCCAACGGTCACCTGGCGCCCCAGTGTTTCCGCGGCGCGCGTTTCGATCTGCGACTTGGCGATGGGCGGAACGACGAAGAATCCGACCAGGGCGAAGAGAGCCACCAGCGCGATCAGCGCTATGGCGGCGTTACGGAGTCCGCGCAGCAATGAGGGACGGGCGGATGCGGGAACGAAATTCATGCGCCGACGGGATGTTGCGGAGCCGAAGACGTTGGAATGACATTGTAGGCCACACTGCTGATGTCATACGAGGGATTCGTCTGATGTCGAAAAGACGAAAGCAAAACAGCGCCCCACAGAGTTGGAGATGGGCGTTACTTGCTCGGCCACCGCGTTGCATCCACGGTGGCCTCGTCCTCGCTGCGCTCGGACCGCCGGTCGCTCGGCTATCGCCTCGCTCTTAGCGTCGTCCGGGCCTCCTCCCATTGGTCGGAGGCCCTTCCTCGAACTCGCGGCTCGGCGATTCCTCGGCCTCG
>DASPYC010000553.1:0-4030 GCA_035636955.1 Casimicrobiaceae bacterium | reverse complement strand
GCCGGGTGACTTATTGTGCAATCGCACCTGCGTCAACCCTTTGATTTGGTTAGCCGTTGTATTTTGGTGCAGTTTTGTTCCCCGCGGTGCAATAAAGCTTGTGCGCCGCAATATTTACGGTTAGATTACAGCGGTTTAGCTCTGCCCGGCGCAGCACCCGTCGGCGCGCATACGGCGCAAAAATACAACAGGAGAATCGTTCATGCGTTTGACCGGAAAGGTCTCGATCATCACGGGCGCGGGCCAGGGAATCGGTCGTGCGACCGCCCTCAAGTTTGCGGCCGAGGGCGCCAAAGTTGCGGTCTGCGATATCAACCTCGAATCGGTTAAGGAAACGATGCAGGAAGTCGAAGCCGAAGGCGGCGAAGCGGCCGCGTATCGTGTCGACGTCACCGACAAGGAAAGCATCGCCCGGATGGTCGAAGGCGTCATGGCGAAATGGGGCAGGATCGATACCCTCGTCAACAACGCCGGTATCGTGCAGGACGCACAGTTCAAAAAGATGACCGACGAGCAGTTCGAGCGGGTGATCGACGTCAATCTGAAAGGCGTCTACAACTGCACCAAAGCGGTCGTCGACATCATGCTCGAGCAGAACTCCGGCGTGATCCTGAACGCGTCGTCGATCGTCGGACTGTACGGAAACTTCGGCCAGACCAATTACGCGGCGACAAAGTTCGGCGTGATTGGGATGATGAAGACATGGGCACGCGAGCTCGGCCGCAAAGGCATCCGCGCCAATGCAATCTGTCCGGGATTCATTGAGACGCCAATCCTGGCGCACATTCCCGACAAGGTCATCAAGATGATGGAAGAGAAAGTGCCGATGGGCCGCCTCGGCAAGCCCGAGGAAATCGCGAACACGTATGCGTGGCTCGCATCCGACGAAGCGTCGTACATCAACGGCGCGGTAATCGAGGTGTCGGGAGGATGCACGATCTAGAGGTCCGCGCAAAGTTTCGCTCGCTGCGCTCGCACGATACTTTGCGCGGGTAAGAGTTTCCTCGGCCGGCTGGGATAGCGGCGCGAGCAGTCGGCGAGGGGCCCGACAAAGTGGGGATCGACGACAAGTGCGAGTCGACGCACGAGACCGACGCCGCGACGCTGGCGAAACGAAATCGGCACAATGAGGTCGAGGCCCTGCGCCGGCCTCGCGTCAACTGCGGAACGCCTGCCAACTGACTGCCTCCGCGCCCGTTTTGCCGAACGTGCAACGTTTGTCAACCGCAGAGCGTTAATCGGCTGCCGCTCATCGGTCGCAACGCCTCATCCGTTGGTCGAGTTGAGCGGCCTGTCGCCAACAAGGTACGATGCGGCGTCCTCGTACGGAATTCTGCTCATGCGTTTCTTCACCTTGCTTGCAGTCGCGATATTCGCGCCGGTGATCGCTGCTCCGGCCCTCGCACAAAAGGCTGCCGATAAGAAGGCGGCCGAGAGCGTCCTTCCCCAATACAAATCGATCGGCGGTAACCCCGGTCCGCAATACAACTACGTCTGTCCCAACACCGATGGCAAAGGCGGGCTCGATTGCTATTTCGACGCCGTGCAGCATCTGTACACGATGTGCCGCCACATCAAGAGCATCGAGGTCATCGAGTTCGGCTATGAAAAGTCGGAGGAAGCCGTCAACGGCGCGAAGAGCGAATACTGCGTCGACAAGCAGAAGCTCAACATCACGCGCCCGTATCAGGCTGCGCTCCGCGAGGCGTCAATCTCCACGCAGGCCGTCGAGGGCGTGCGCAGCCTGCAGGAATTCTGGCTCGATGCTCTCGTCAAACTGAAATGGAAACCCGGCGAATCGGACGACGAGTACAAGGCCCGCGTCGCGCGGCCCTACGAAGATTTCCGCGAACGCATCGACGGCATCCGCAAGATCGTCTCGATCGTCACGGAAAACACCGCGCCTGCGCCGAAATCCGGCCGTGACAAGAAAGAACGCAAACGCATTTGATGTGCCGCATGCGGATGAAACGGTCTCGCGGGTAACCGTGGCGAGCGCCGACGTTCGCACGGACGACGATGCTTCGAGCGACGCGGCGCTGACGTCGATCTTCGGCGCGGGCGGCGTCCTGTCGCACTCGTTGCCGGGGTTCCGGTTTCGTGCGCAACAACTCGCCATGGCGCAGGCCGTCGCTCGCGCGATCGCGTCGCGGACCGAATTAATCGCCGAGGCCGGAACAGGCACCGGCAAGACATTCGCCTATTTGGTCCCTGCACTGCTCTATGGCGGCAAGGTAATCGTGTCGACGGGCACGAAGACCCTGCAGGATCAGCTCTATGAACGCGACATTCCGCTCTTGCGCGACGCGCTTCGGGTACCGGTGACGATTTCGGTGCTCAAGGGACGCGCAAATTACGTCTGTCATCATCATCTCGAACGCGCGTCGCGCGAAGACCGCCTGCCGTCCCGGGACGATAGCCGCCATTTGCGAAAAATCATCGCGTTTTCGCGCGCGAGCGAGCGCGGCGATCGCGCAGAGCTCGCGGACGTGCCCGAGAACGCATCGATCTGGCCGCTCGTCACCTCGACGCGCGACAACTGTCTGGGTTCGAACTGCCCGTTCCACAAGGAATGCTTCGTACTGAAGGCGCGCAAGGACGCGCTCGACGCCGACATCGTCGTCGTCAATCATCACTTGTTTTTTGCCGACGTGATGCTGCGCGACGAGGGGCTCGCGGAGCTGCTGCCCGCATGCAACACGGTGATCCTCGACGAGGCGCATCAGCTTCCCGATACCGCAACTCTTTTTTTCGGCGAGCAAACCAGCGCGGGGCAATTGGCCGAGTTGGCGCGTGACGCCGAAATTGCCGCACGGACAAATGCGCGCGACGTTCCCGGTCTCCCCGATGCCGCTGCGGACGTCACTCCCGCGATCCGCAAGCTGCGGCTCGCCGCAGGAGAGTCCACCGGCAAATTCACGCAGGACACGATCGCGGCGCGTCCCGGATTCATCGATGCGCTCGATGAGCTTGCCGCAGCGCTCGATCGGCTCGCTGCCGAGATGCAGCACTACGCGGAGCGAAGCGAAGATCTCGCGAGCGTCGCGCGCCGTGCCGATGAAGCCGCGGCGCGTGTCGCACGATGGCAAGGCGGTTTGACGGCCGAAGGCCGCAGTGCCGGCGGCGATTGGATCCGCTGGATCGACGTCACGCCGCAAAGCTGGCAGCTCCAGTCGTCGCCGCTGTCGATCGCCGATATCTTTCGTCGGCAAGTGGAGTCGACGGGCCGTGCGTGGATTTTCACGTCGGCAACGCTGGCTGTCGCGCGCGATTTCACCCATTACACAAACGAGCTGGGACTCTCCGATGCCGCGACCGGCTGTTGGGACAGTCCCTTCGATTACGCGGCGCAAGGTTTGCTGTACGTGCCACGCGACCTGCCGCCGCCGAACACGCGCGAGCACACCGATGCGGTCGTCGATGCGGCGCTGCCTGTCTTGAAGGCAAGCGGAGGACGCGCATTCATGCTGTTCACGACGCTGCGCGCGCTCGCCGCGGCACGCGAACGTCTCGTCGACGCTTTTCTGCGCATGGGACTCGACTATCCGCTATTGGTACAAGGCGACGGTTCGAAGACCGAGCTGCTGACGCGATTTCGCACGCTGCGCAACGCCGTCTTGTTGGGCAGCGCAAGCTTCTGGGAAGGCGTCGACGTTCCCGGCGATGCGCTGTCGGTCGTCGTCATCGACAAATTGCCGTTCGCGCCGCCGGACGACCCGCTGCTCTCGGCGCGCCTCGACAAGCTCAAGGCCAACGGCGGCAATCCGTTCCTCGACTGGCAGCTGCCGCAGGCGGCGATCAGCCTCAAGCAAGGCGCCGGACGTTTGATCCGCACGGAGACCGACCGCGGCGTGCTGATGATCTGCGATCCGCGCCTTACCGACAAACCCTACGGACGCCGGATCTGGCAAAGCCTGCCGCCGATGCGCCGCACGCGCGATCTCGACGACGTCCTGGCTTTTTTCGATTCGACGCCGCCGGCGTCGGATGCGGCGGATGCCACTCTCGCGCTCCAGCGCTGAATGAGTTT
>DASPYC010000552.1:0-1865 GCA_035636955.1 Casimicrobiaceae bacterium | reverse complement strand
GACGGCAAGATCTGGGCGGAGAACGACGCCGACCGCGGGGCGACATTCTGCTTCACGTTGCCCGCGGGTGCTCCCAGGTCGTGAACGTCAACGCAGCGATTTGCCGGTAATCCTGTCGTATTCGCCTCCCGCCTTGGCGAGATGGAACCACTGATCCATCCACGCCTTCAGCGCGGGATCGCCACGGGGTAGCAACCACGCCATCTCGCCGTATTGCAGCGGCTTGTCGGGGTTCACCGCGCACAGACCCGGACGCAGCTTCTGCTGGACGATTGTCTCGACCGACTCGGAAATCATCACATCGGCGTTGCCTTTGAGGATCTCGTCGAAGATCGTCGTGTTGTCGTTGAAGATGACGATCTTCGCTTGCTTGAAGTTCGCGCGCGCGAACCGCTCGTTGCTGCCGCCGGGATTCTCGATCACCGTTACGCCCGGCTTGTCGATGTCCATCACCGTCTGAAATTTCGAAACGTTCTCGCATTTGGTGATCGGTGCCTTGCCGTTGACCATGTATGGCGCGGTGAAGAACGCCGTCTTCTGGCGATCAAGCGTTACCGAAATTCCCCCGACGGCGACATCGCACTTTTCGATGAAATCCTTCATTAGCGTTGGCCATGCGGACTTCACCATTTCGATCTCGACGCCCAGCGCCTTCGCCGACGCCTGAACGAGATCGATGTCGAGACCTTCGTACGCTCCATCGGGGCGCAGGATGCTGAAAGGCTTGTAGTCCCCCGGCGTGCAGACCCGCAGCTTGCCGCTCTTGACGATTTCGTCCAGGCGTGACGAACCGCTTTGCGCTGACGCAACTGCGACGGGCAGACACGAGAGCACGAGGACAAGGATAAGGCGACGCATCGCACAAGCTCCGGAAGGATACCGCCTACATTCTAGCCGATCGAATAGCCTCCTCCATCGCCTTTTCGCCCATCAAGCTTGCCCGATCACGATAGATCGAGGCCGCGGCAAGCACGCGGCCGGCGCGCTTGTATTGCACCATGCAATCACGTGCTCCAATTTCACCGTCGATCACCAATTCGTCCCACGTCTCAGCGTGGCCCACGTAATTGATCGGCACGTCGTAATGTTGGCTCCAGAAGAACGGCACGGCGTCGAATTTTTCGCGGCCGCCGAGCATGTTGAGCGCAGCGGTCTGACCCTGACGCTCGGCGACGACCCAGTGTTCGACGCGGATCGATGCATCACTGTGCGGATCGGGCCAGCGCGCGATGTCGCCCGCGGCAAAGATGCTGGGTACACTCGTCTCCAGATATTCGTTGACCGTCACGCCGCGGTCAATCGCGAGTCCCGCCTTCTCGGCAAGCGCCAGGCGCGGGCGCACGCCGACGCCGACAACAACCAGGTCGGCGTCAATCGTGCCGCCACTTTTCAGCGTGATGCGCTGCGCGTCGATCGCAGTCGCTGTCTCCTCAAGGTGAAAAATCACGCCGTGCTCTTCGTGCAAAGTGCGAACGAAGTCACCCATTTGCGGCCCTAATATCCGCTCCATCGGCCGCATCTCCGGCGCAACGACGTGCACTTCGATGCCGCGCGCACGCAACGACGCGGCGACCTCGAGGCCGATAAAACTCGCCCCCATCACAACTGCGGCCCGTGTCGTTGCCGCCTGCGCGACGATGGCGCGGCAATCAGCGAACGTACGTAACGTGTACACGTGCGGCAGATCCATGCCGGGTAGCGGCAATCGCACGGGTTCGGCGCCGGTTGCGAGCAGTAGCCGGTCGTAATGGATCTTGCTGCCGTCAACGAGCGCGACTTCGCTTGCGCGTGCATCGATATCCGTTACACGGGTCTTCAGCCGCAACTCGATGTTCTGTTCGGCGTAGAAATCGTCACTGCGCAAC
>DASPYC010000551.1:0-3449 GCA_035636955.1 Casimicrobiaceae bacterium | reverse complement strand
GATGGCGTCGCGCGGTTCGCTGGACGTCCCGAGGTTCCCGGAGCGAAAACCTCGCTGTTCCTCTACGGCTTTTCACCGAAAGACGAATACGGCGTGCTGCAACGGTTGCGCGAGCTCGTTGCACAGACTCTACCGGAGCGGCTCGATGTGCCGACCTGATGCCGCCATCGCCATAAGCAATCGCGCCGAATCGGGAAGTTCAGACGCGACAAGTCCTGCTGGGCCGATTCCGCGCGCGACCAATGCATCGGCCGCCGCTCCGTGTAGGCACACGGCGTAGCGAAGCGCTGTCTTCGCGTCCAATTGTTGTGCGACGAAAGCCCCCAGCATTCCGGCGAGGACGTCGCCGCTTCCGGCCGTCGCCAGTGCAGGGCCGCCGCTCGCATTGACGTCAAAGCTGCCGTCGGGATAGGCGAGCACGCTCCCGGCGCCCTTCAGTACGACTGATGCGTTGAGTTCGCGCGCAAGCTTCTCGGCGGCCGCGAGTCGATCGGCTTCGACGTGAGCTGTATCGGTCGCGAGCAGGCGCGCGGCTTCGGCGGGATGCGGCGTCGCGAGCGACGGCGCTTGACGTTGGCGTAACGCGATGCGCAAGCGTGAATGCTGAGCGATGAGATTCAATGCATCGGCGTCGACGACCAGCGGCTTCGAGACCGCAAGCGCGCGTTCCAAAAACCCGAGCGCGACGGCATCCGTCCCGAGTCCGGGTCCAATCAACAGGCAATCGCCTTCGTCGATCACTGCGTTCGCATCGGCAAGCATCAACTCGAGCGCAGCGACGTCGACGGAAGGTCGCTCGAGCGCAATGAATCCGATGCGCACCTTGCCGGCGCCGACCTTCATCGCTGCGCGTCCCGCAAGAAGCGGTGCACCGACCATCCCGTGAGCGCCGCCGACAATGGCAAGCGTTCCGAACGTTCCCTTGTGGACATTGCGACGATCGCGACGCAGTGCTGCCGGCAATGCCGCCGACAAGACCGGCCATTCGAGCTTGCGCCCGGTTGTTTCGTTTTCGATATCGATCCCTAGTGCGTGGATCGAGATAGCGCCGCAAAGATCGACGCCATCGCCGGTCAAGAGTCCCGGCTTCAGTGCGAGAAATGTCGCAGTGGCATCGGCGCAGATCGCCGGCGAAAAAGCTGTGCCCGTGTCAGCGTCGAGACCGCTCGGAATATCGAGCGCAAGCGTCGGCGCCTCGCTGCGGTTCGCCCATTCGATCAGCGCGGCGTAGTCCGCCGTCGGCGCCCGTCGCAGTCCGATGCCGAAAAGCCCATCGACAATCAATGCTGCGCTCATCGATGGAAGCTCTCGCGTTGTGGCGCCGCCGGTGTGGAGAAAGGCATCGTGCGCGGCCGCGGCATCTGTCGGGAGCTTTTCTGCATCACCCAGAAAGACCGCGGTGACGTCGTGAAACCACATGCGGAGCCAGCGCGCGACAACGAACGCGTCGCCGCCGTTGTTTCCCGGTCCCGCGAGCACGACCACTGGGCCGCTGCGATCACCGAGCATCGCACGTGCGACCTCGGCGGCGGCCGACCCCGCGCGCTCCATCATTGGCACATCGCCGTGACGCGCTTCGAGCGCGCGCAATTGCGCAACCCGGAAGACCGGTTGAAGTTGTGATGATTCGGCGGTGAATAAGGTCACGGATGACAAAGGCATAGGACGTCGGCGTCGGCCTCGTTCGAGTTTATCGGATCGGCTTTGCGGCGACCGCGATCTGCGTAGTGCGACCGCATCCCCCGATCGTCCGCTGCTTTGGACTTTCGCCTAAAACGTCCGTAAAATCCGCCGGTTCGGCCTAGCCTGCCGGGACACCGAGTCCGGGGCTCCAACATCCGATTCCAACACAAGGAGACACTGAAATGCGCAATTCACACTGGACGCTCGGGCTCGCGCTCGCCGCGTTCGTGGCGGCGCCGGTCGCAGCGCAGGAGCTGACCGGCACGCTGAAAAAGATCAAGGAAAGCGGCACGATCACGATCGGCCATCGCGATTCGTCGATTCCGTTCTCGTACTACGACGACAAGCAGAATGTCGTCGGCTACGCAATGGACATCTGCATGAAGATCGTCGACGGGGTCAAGGCCGAGCTCAAGATGCCGAATCTGCAGGTCAAGCTCAATCCAGTGACGTCGGCGACGCGCATTCCGCTGATGGCCAATGGGACCGTCGACCTCGAGTGCGGCTCGACGACGAACAACCTCGACCGGCAGAAGCAGGTCGCGTTCACGAACACGCATTTCGTGACGGCAAATCGCTACGTCGCCAAGAAATCGTCGAATTTCAAGACGCTCAACGACTTAAAAGGCAAGACCGTTGTTTCGACCGCGGGCACCACGAATCTCAAGTGGCTGACCGAAGAAAACGGGAAGCAAAACTTCGGGATGAACATCCTGACGGCGAAGGACCACGCGGAAGCGTTCCTGATGGTCGAAACCGATCGGGCGGCGGCGTTTTTCATGGACGACATCCTGCTCGCCAGTCTCGTGGCCGGTGCCAAGGCGCCTGCCGATTACGTCATCAGTTCCGAAGCGTACTCGGTGGAACCGTACGGCATTATGCTGCGCAAGGACGATCCGGCGTTTCAAAAGGTGGCCGATGACGCTACCGCGAAGCTCTACTCGAGCGGCGCGATCGTGCCGATCTATGAAAAATGGTTCCTGAAGCCGATCCCGCCGAAGAACATCAACCTCAACCTGCCAGCATCTCCGCAGCTCAAGAACGAGTTCGCGAAGCCGACCCGCAGCGGCGATCCCAACGACTACAAGTAACGGTGGTACCGTCGTAACGCACTGCGCGGGGAGCTTCGGCTCCCCGTTTTTGTTTGTTATAGTCCGCAGGATTTCGGTCCCGCAGTTCCCGGGACCGCCGCCGCGTCGAGGGAGGGCATGAGTTGAACTACAACTGGAACTGGAAGATATTTTTCGAGATATCGGCCGATGGGCGCCACACGTGGCTCACGACGCTCTTCATTGGCCTCGGATGGACGCTGACGACGGCGTTGTGTGCCGGCATCATCGCGTTTCTACTCGGTTCGGCGCTTGGCGTCATGCGAACGACGCCGAGCAAATGGCTGGTAAAGCTCGGTAACGCGTACGTCGAGTTCTTCCGCAACATCCCGCTGCTGGTCCAATTGTTCCTTTGGTATTTCGTCCTGCCCGAGCTGTTGCCGAACGCGATCGGCTCGTGGATCAAGTCGATGACGCCGCCATGGGCATCGTTCGTTCCGGCAGTGATCGGTCTCGGGCTCTTCACCGCGGCGCGCGTAAGCGAGCAGGTGCGTGCGGGTATTCAGGCGCTGTCGCGTGGCCAGGGGCAAGCGGGCACCGCGCTTGGCTTGACGCTCTCGCAGCGCTATCGCTTCGTGCTGCTGCCGATGGCATATCGCATCATCTTGCCGCCCCTCACGTCGGAGACGATGAACCTGATCAAGAACACGTCGGTGG
>DASPYC010000550.1:0-3604 GCA_035636955.1 Casimicrobiaceae bacterium | reverse complement strand
ATCGCCGACAGAATGGCGCCCGTCGCGTACGGACCCATCAACAAGTCGACTTTGTCGACGGTGATCAATTGCTCGTAAAGGGTTCTCGCGAGCTCAGGCTTCGACTGGTCGTCCTTCACGATCCACTCGACCGGGCGGCCGAGCAGACCGTTCTTCTTGTTCAGCTGCTCGACGTAGATTTCGCCAACGATCTGGTGGACCAGCGCAGTCGACGCGAGCGGTCCGGTCAGCGCGAGCGTGCTGCCAATCCGAACCGGTGGACCCGACGTCGCGGCCAGAGCGGCCGACGCGCCGAGCACGCACGCGACACCCAATGCGGCGAGACGCGCTGTCCCATCGCGAACGATTGCCATGACGACTCCCCCCCGCTAAGCAGCTTTTTGTTGGCGTCCAGCGGTTTCGTGATTGACGATAAAGTAATCGGGTACCGGTGGCCCCCAGACGTAGAACGAGTCTGCCGGCTCATGATCCGCCGCCTTCCATTCGACGTCGGCCGGGATGAAATCGATGTCGTACGAATACTCGGCGAAGCTTCCCCAGGGATCGCGTACATAACGAAAATAATTCGACCCGATGACGTGCCGCCCGACGCCCCAACCGTCGGGATATCCGCGATCGATCATCTGCTGCATGCCGACGCCGACGTCGTCCAGCGTCGCAACATCCCAGCTCGAATGATGGAGCCCTGGGCCGTCCGATTTTGCGAACGCAAGCATGTGGTGGTCGCTCGCGTGCGCGCCGTGCAGGAACGCAATGATGTCACCCGAATGATCGGACAGTCGCAAGCCGAGCGTTTCCGTATAAAAGCGCACCGAGCGCGGCACGTCGGAGCTGAACAACAGCACATGCGAAAGCCGCCGTGGGCGAGCCGGATTTACCTTTGAGCGACTTAGTGCCGCGCCTTTTCCGAGCGTGGGCCTCGGCGCGGGCGCCACCTCCTTCGCGGCCGGAGAAGCCTTGTCCCCGACGACGATTTGGATCGCAATCCCCTCGGGGTCGGTTATCCACACACCCTTTTCGTCGGCGAGCCGATGCGGTTGCGACAACGGTACGTTCCGCTCCTCGAGTCGCTTAACCAAGCGTTCATAATCATCGGGATACACCGCGAAGCTCAAGTATTCCAGTCGCTTTGCTCCATCGCCGCGATAGATCGATCCCCAGCGATGCGGATGACCAAACGTGTGCAGATCGACACGCGCGTCCGCCGGTCGCACATCGAGGCCGAACGCCCGATAGAAATCCTCTGCTTTTGAGAGATCGGGCACGCTGAAAACAAAACGATGCAGCGAGTGCACCGCCGTTGTATCGGAACGACGGGGTGTCGTCGAAGCTTGCATGGGGTCCCTCCTCGCGCCTCGAATCCAAACGGCGCTCATCGCGTTCAGAGGCGAGTTTACGACAACTCGCGGAGGGACGCGGGCCGGACGAGCGAGTCGATGTCCGCCTTGCTGCGGGGTATCACTCCGTTTCCTGGCGCTGGGCGAGGTCGACGCGCAGAGCGTACAAATCGTCGTCCAGGGCATCGCGCACTGAAACCATCCCGAGCGGCCGTCCGAATTCGACGACCGGCATATGGCGGAACTTGCCTTCGTGCATGATGCGCAGCGCGTGAAGAAACGGCTCGTCCGGCCCGATTGTCTGCGGCTGCGCCGTCATCACATCGCCGAGCTGCGTTGCATTCGGGTCACGGCCCGCAGCGAGCACACGGAAAAGTGCATCGCGTTCAGTAAAGATGCCGATGAGGCGTGAGCTATCGAGGACGAGCAGCGCCCCGATATTCTGCTGCTTCATCAGGCGCGCTGCGTCGACGACCGTCGTCGTTTTCGCCGCACTGATCGGCGTCTGTCCTGCGACGATGGAGCGAATCGAACGTATCGACATGACTGTTTCCGCGCAAAGGGAGCTTCAATTGAGCCCCCGCCGCAGAAACAATGTCAAGAGGGTCGCAGACGACTGTCAATCGCCGTTCTGCCCCCTGGCGCACCGGATACGAAAGTTGTCTCTGAAACTATTTCGGTTAGACGGCTTTTTGCCGCAGCAGACGTACCTTCGAATGCGATTCCACGTCGGTCTTCACCTGCGCCTGCTGCTCCGTGCGCTGCTGGCGACGAATCCGAGCGAACGTCTTCCGCAAGTCGGTTTCGACGCTGTTGGTGTAACGGAAAGAACTGTCGAGTATGGATTTCACGCCTTATCTTTCATCGCTTGACGATCCGCGCTGCTCCCCGCCCGCTGCAGCAACCAATGCAAAATGCTTGCCGCAAAGGGAAATACTCTAGCCATCAGATACTTGCAGATCTAGTCGACGCACCGCCACGTCCGCACTGTCAAATCTGCCGACGCCCGGACGACGATGTCGTATACAGCGCTATGTCTCGAGTGCTTGCTCGATATCGGCGATCAGATCATCGACGTCCTCGACACCGACCGACAGACGCACGAGGCTGTCGTCGATGCCAAGCGTCGCGCGAATCTCGGATGGCAGCGACGCGTGCGTCATGATTGCCGGATGTTCGGCGAGACTTTCCACGCCGCCCAAGCTTTCGGCGCACACAAATATGCGCAAGCGCTCAAGAAATCGCCGCGCATCGTCGAGATTGCCCCGCAGCACGAGCGTCACCATGCCGCCGAACCCGTTCATTTGTCGCTGCGCGAGCGCATGCTGTGGATGATTCGGTAACCCCGGGTAATGCACCATCGCGATCTTGCGATGACGTGTGAGGCGTTCTGCGATCGCCAGCGCATTTTCGCAATGCCTCGCCATGCGCAGATGCAGCGTCTTCAAGCCGCGCAGCGCGAGGAAGCTGTCGAACGGCGACAGCACCGCGCCGACAGCATTTTGCAAGAAGGTCAGTTGTTCGGCGAGCTTCGCGTTGGCGCCGATCACAATGGCGCCACCGACCATGTCGGAGTGGCCGTTCAGATACTTGGTGACCGAATGAAGCACCGCGTCAAAGCCGAATTCCAGCGGACGCTGCACGCAAGGTGTCGCAAACGTGTTGTCGGCAACAGCCAGCACGCCGCGCGCCCGAGCAACCGCGGCGACCATTTCGAGATCGACGAGCTTCAGCAGCGGATTGCTCGGCGATTCCACCCAGATCATTCGCGTGTGGGGACGAATCGCTGCCTCCAACTGTGCGCGTTCGCGCATGTCGGTGAACGTGACTGTCAGATTCGCCGACGCTCGCCGCACGCCTTCGAATAGCCGATACGTGCCGCCGTACAGGTCGTCCAGCGCGACGATGTGACTTCCCGCCGGCAGCGCATCGAGCAACGTTGCCGACGCCGCGAGTCCCGATGAAAACGCCCAGCCGTGGCGGCCGCCCTCCAAATCGGCGAGGCATCGTTCGAACGCCATGCGCGTCGGATTTTGAGTGCGCGCGTATTCGTAGCCCTTGTGCACGCCTGGACTCGATTGCGCGTACGTCGATGTCGCGTAGATCGGCGTCATCACGGCGCCCGTGGAAGGATCGGGTTGCTGGCCGGCGTGGATCGTACGCGTCGCGAATTTGTGTTCTTTGTCCATCGCACTCACTCATGTACCCCCACGCTTGCGGCCTCAGTGGCCAATGAGGCCGCTGCGCTGACCCCCAAGGGGGAGCAA
>DASPYC010000549.1:0-2330 GCA_035636955.1 Casimicrobiaceae bacterium | reverse complement strand
CCCGTCAATCCCATCCATTTGCGCAATGCCCTGTCACGGGTCGCTCGGCCGGTGGAACTGCGCGCGGAGGTCACGGGGCTTCGCAATACGCTCCGTTCGCTTGGACACTTCGGCTCGCTGGTCGGCAGCTCGCAGCCGATGCAGAAGCTGTACGACGCGATCGAGAGGGTCGCACCGACCAATGCGACGGTGTTCATCACCGGTGACAGCGGCACGGGGAAGGAAGTGGTCGCTCAAACGATTCATGACGTGAGTCGCCGGCGCCTCCAACCGTTTCTCGCGGTCAATTGCGGCGCCATCTCGCCGCAGCTCATCGAAAGCGAGCTGTTCGGCCACGAGAAGGGAAGCTTCACCGGCGCGAATCGGCAGCATCGCGGCTTCTTCGAGCGCGCGCACGGCGGCACGTTATTCTTAGATGAAGTCGTCGAGATGCCGATCGACCTCCAGGTCAAGCTTTTGCGCGTGCTCGAAACACGCACGCTCTCGCGTGTCGGTTCCGACGAATTAATCGAAGTCGACGTCCGCGTGCTGGCCGCGAGCAACGCCACGCCGCAGGAGGCGGTCAACGCCGGCAAGCTGCGGCGCGATCTGCTCTATCGTCTTCAAGTGTTTCCGGTGTATGTGCCGCCGCTGCGCGAGCGGGATGGCGATATCGAGCTGCTGAGCAACCATTTCTTGAACGAGCTCAACAAAGGGGCGGCAACGCCGAAGGCGTTCACGCCCGCTGCCGTCGAGCGGCTGAAGCGCTACGGGTGGCCGGGCAATGTGCGCGAACTGTGGAATGTCGTCCAACGCGCCTACATCATGAGCGACGGCCCGTGGATTACGCAGCTCGGATTGTCGAGCGAGCCGACGCTCAACGCCGAGCCGTACAATCGATCCTTTCAGATCGCGGTCGGCGATCGCATTGACGCCGTCGAAAAGCGCTTGATACTGGCGACCGTTCAGCATACGAAAACGCGCGAAGCAGCGGCTGCCGTGCTCGGCATCAGCGTCAAGACGCTGTACAACCGTTTGCGCGCATACGAATCCGCCGCGCAGGCATCGATTGCACCGCTTCCGCAGGTCTCCATCGAGCACACCGAAGGCAGCGTAGCGAGCTGACATCGTCGCGCCCTCAGCGCAGCGCTCGTCGTGTAACTGTTACGACGCCTTTGCAATAATTACCTTGCAGCGCTGCATCTGCGCGTCAGTTTGTCGGGCGAAGCGCATGGCATGCGCGTTGCATAAAAATCTTCGCCAGCTTGCCAACGACATACTCTCGCAAGGAGCGATGCAATGAAAGTTAGCGAAGCGATGACACGCGACGTGCGCGTCGCAAATCCCAATGAATCCATTCGCGACGCCGCGCGGATGATGGCTGAAATCAACGCCGGTTCGCTGCCTGTGGGCGAAAATGATCGTCTAGTGGGCGTCATCACGGACCGTGACATCACCGTTCGCGCGGTCGCGGAAGGCAAAGCGCCCACGACGAAGATCCGCGACATCATGAGTCCCGAAGTGCTGTATTGCTTCGACGATGAAGACTTAGACGATGTCGCGAAGAACATGGGCGATGTCAAAGTGCGCCGGTTGCCCGTCGTCAATCGCGACAAGCGCCTGGTCGGAATCATCTCGATTGGCGATGTGGCTTGCAACGAAGATCTCGAAACCGCCGGCGATGCCGTCGCCCAGGTTTCCCAGCCCGGGGGGCCGCACTCACACTAAGAGGATCGCATGGCGACAACAAATCGGCGTAACGCAGCGGCCGCGAAAAAACGGGGCTCGGCCAAACCGCGACGGTGGTCGCAGCGTGTGACGGAGACGAGTGACGCACTCGATCTCGAGCACGGCGTGTTCGCGCAGCGCAATCCCACTTCGATCGCGCATTCGCTCAAGCGATCCGCCGAGCGAAGTCAGCGGCGCAAGGCGGATCCTTTCCGGTCGGCGATGTCGATGCTCGTGTTCTACATCAATCGCGCCGGAAAGCATCTGGGCAAGCAACGCCGCGCGGTGCTCGAGCGGGCCAAGGATGAGCTGCGGCGGCAGTTTCATCGGCCGCCGCGGACCTCGAAGCACGCTTGATCGACGTGGCGCTGCCGCTTCCCAATCGAGTGGAAGCCGGCGCGATGCTCGCCGAACGGCTGGCTGCGTACGCGGATCGTCCGGACGTCATTGTTCTCGCGCTGCCCCGCGGCGGCGTTCCCGTCGGCTACGCGATCGCGGAGCGTTTGCATGTCGACCTCGACGTGATCGTCGTGCGCAAGCTCGGCGTTCCATCGCACGAGGAGCTCGCGATGGGCGCGGTCGCGAGCGGAGGATTGCGCGTTCTCAATCGCGACATCGTTGCG
>DASPYC010000548.1:0-5467 GCA_035636955.1 Casimicrobiaceae bacterium | reverse complement strand
CGAAAGGCCTTGCTTTCCCGCCCGAAATTGCGAATGCGCCGATCCCTGATTTGCCCGTTGCGGACGTGCGGGCGTTCTCGATCGACGATGCGACGACCACCGAAATCGACGATGCGTTTTCCGTCACCGCCCTCCCGGAAGGCCGCTTTCGTATCGGCATTCACATTGCGTGTCCTGCGCTTGCCCTTCCGCGCGGATCGCCGCAGGACGCCATCGCGCGCCAGCGATTGTCGACCGTGTACATGCCCGGCCGAAAGTTGACGATGCTGCCCGATAACGTGGTTGCCGAATTCACGTTGGCTGCACAGTCGTCGCGACCGGGATTGTCTCTGTACATCGAAATCGACGAAGCGGGCAGCGTGCTGCGCCAATCGACGGTCGTCGAACGCGTGCCGATCGTTGCGAACCTTCGCCTGGCCGAAATCGATGAGGCATTCGTGAGCGAGCCGCCGCATTCGGCCGAAGCGCCTTGGGTGCCCGAATTGCACGTGCTGTGGAAGCTTGCCGTGCGACTCGGCGATCTGCGCGGCAAGCCGGACGTCACGCGCATCGATTACAACTTCTATGTCGATTGGAATGCGCGCGGCGTGAACGGGGAGGCTGGCCGCGTCGACATCGTTCCGCGGCCGCGCGGCAACCCGCTCGACAAGCTCATCGCCGAGCTGATGATCCACGTCAACAACAGCTGGGGGAAGCTTCTTGCCGAGGCCGACGCTCCAGGCCTCTATCGCGTTCAAGCGAGCGGCAAAGTGAAAATGAGCACGCGCGCAGGCGAGCACCAGGGACTCGGCTTGTCGCACTATCTTTGGGCCAGCTCGCCGCTTCGTCGCTATGCGGATCTGGTGAATCAGCGGCAAATCCTGGCCGTCATCGATTCGCGCCGGCCGCCCTACGGCGGGAACGACGCCGAGCTGTTTGCCGTGCTTGCCGATTTCGAAGCGACGTACTCGCAGTACGCCGAATTTCAGGACCGAATGGAACACTATTGGTGCCTGCGCTGGCTGCTGCAGGAAAACATCACCGAAACGACGGCAAGCGTCATCCGCGACAACCTGGTCCGTTTCGAGAACCTGCCGCTAATCCTCCGGCTTGCCGACCTGCCGGCGCTCGCGCCCGATACGCGCGTGCGCGTCGCGATTGTGCGGATTGACCTCCTCGCGGCGGCGCTCGAATGCCGTTACGCAGGGGCGGTGGAAACGGCAATGACCGAGTCCGCCGCATAGGCCAAAGGCCACTCACATTCACCGCTCGTTGCGCGTTTGGCAACACTGGTCGGCCAACACCCCTATCCGGGGCGCATTCGCGCGCAATGACGACGGCATGAAAGGTACAATGGCGCCGGTTCGATTACCCGTCCAGGACGGACTTGCCGCCCCAAAACGCCCGGCCGAAGCCGCCTCACGCCGAAACGCCTGCGCTGGCAGCGGTGCCGGCGTTGCCCAGACGCGAACGCAAGGGCGCGATGATCGCGCTCGCCGGTGCACTGCCGCCCGCGCAGATTCCGGCGGAAGCGCTCGCGTCGCCTCGGCACGACCGACTTCTGGCGAGCGCGCTCGTCTTTTCGCTCGCGTTGCATCTGGTCGTGGCCGCGATCCATTTCAGCCCGTTCGATTTTAGTCGGCTCATCGACAAGGAGCCGCCGCTCGAAGTCGCGCTCGTCAATGCGAAGTCGCCGACGAAGCCCACCAAAGCCGACATTCTTGCGCAAGCGAACTTGGACGGCGGCGGCAACACCGATCAAAAGCGTCGCGCCAAGTCGCCGTTGCCCGTGCTGCCGCAGGAAGCCGCGAAGAACATTGCCGCAGCGGCCCCCAAGGCAGAGGCGCCCCGCGAGCAGCGTCAGGAGCTCATGACGCAAATCGATGCAACCGCTGCCGTCCAGGCGCAGCCTGCGCCGGAAGAGACACCTGAGCGTGCCGACTCGCCGACGGTCAGTCAGCTGATGCAAAGGACGCTGGAAGCGATTCGGCTGGAGGCGCAGATCGCCAAGGATTGGGATGCCTATCAGCGGCGACCGCGACGCCAGTTCATCGGCGCGCAAGCGCACGAATACCGCTTCGCGCGTTACGTCGAGGACTGGCGGCTCAAGATCGAGCGGATCGGCAATCTCAACTATCCCGAGGCGGCGCGCGCGCAGAAGCTCTATGGCAGCCTCGTGATCACGGTATCGATCAGGAGCGACGGCACGCTCGAGAACGTCGAGGTCAACCACAAGTCGGCGCATCGCGTGCTCGACGCCGCGGCGCTCAAGATCGTCGAAATGTCTGCGCCGTACGCGCCGTTTCCGCCGGATATCAAGCGCGACACCGACATCCTGACCATCACGCGCACCTGGACATTCGCGAAGGGCGACGAGCTGACGAGCACGGGCACGAGTGCGCCGTAACGCGTAGTCTGTAAGTCCCAATGGCCTCACGACGCCCCTTGTGGGTTCGCCTGATCGGCTGGGCGATCGGAGGCTTCATCCTCGCGCTCGTGCTGTTGCATAGCTACGTCGCGGCGACGATCTGGTGGTGGCGCGATCATCCGCCCCGCGAGACGGCGTTCATGTCGTACCGACTCGCCGAGCTTCGGACAACCAACGCGGGCGCGCAGCTCAAATACCGCTTCGTTCCCTACGACCGGATCTCGATCCAGTTGAAGCGCGCGATGATCGCCGCAGAGGACGCGCACTTCGTCGATCACGAAGGCTTCGACTGGGAGGGCATCGAGCTCGCGCTCGAGAAGAACCAAAAGAGGGGACGCGTTGTCGCCGGCGGATCGACGATCACGCAACAGCTTGCCAAGAACTTGTTCCTTTCGCCGTCACGAAGCTATTGGCGCAAGGCGGAAGAGGCCGCGATCACCGTCCTGCTCGAAGCCATCCTCGACAAGGAGCGCATTTTCGAGCTGTACCTCAACGTCATCGAATGGGGCGGCGGGGTGTTCGGCGCTGAAGCCGCTGCGCAACGGTACTTCGGCACGAGCGCGGCGCGTGTGTCTGCCGAGCAGGCGGCCCGGCTTGCGGCGATGGCCCCCAATCCACGCTTCTACGAGCGCCATCCCGATGCGCCGGGTTTGCGGCGCAAGATCGGCATCATTCTCACGCGAATGCCTTCGGCCGAAATTCCATAACCGCGCGTTGTGGAGCCGAAGCCGAGGGACCTGCTGTTGCATTGTTGCCGCTAGAATGCCGCGTCATGCCCGATCACATTGAAGCTTCCGCCTCCGAGCGCGCCCAGCCGCGCGAGCGCGTCGAGGATGCGCTCGCCGAAATAACGGCGCTGCTGCGACGGCTGCGGCTTGTCGAAGGGCTGTTGAAGGAGCAACAGGCAGAAACGCGGGACAAGGATTCCGTCTCCGAGCACGCCGAAAGCCTCGTTACGCGGCAGAACAAGGCCGAGCTCATCCGCAAGCTCGATCGCTTGCATGCGGCCGATATCGCCTACCTGCTTGAAGCGTTGCCGCGCGACGAGCGGCTCTATATCTGGAACCTCGTACGCGCATCGCGCGATGGTGAAATCCTGCTCGAGGTTTCCGAGCCGGTTCGTGAATCGCTGATCAGCTCGATGGACACCGAAGAGCTCGTCGCCGCGACCGAAGCGCTCGAAGCGGACGAGATCGCCGAGCTCGCGCGGGACTTGCCGCAGGAGGTTCTGGACGATCTGTTCCAGAGCCTACCGATCGAAGAGCGCGAGCAGTTGCGCGCCGCGATGTCCTTCGACGATGACATGGTCGGGGCGCTGATGGACTTCGAGGACGTGCACGTCCGGCCGGACGTGACGCTCGAAGTCGTATTGCGTTATTTGCGCCGCTTCGATGAGCTCCCCACTCAGACCGACCAGGTATTCGTCGTCGACCGCGACGAAAAGCTGCTCGGCGTGCTGCCCCTCAATCGGCTCATCGTCACGGACCCGGACACGCCGGTCGAAAAAGTGATGCAACCGCCGACCGTCAAGCTCCTGCAGCACGAAAACGCCGACGTCGCGTCCAGTGCGTTCGAACGCTATGGCCTGATCTCGGCACCGGTCGTCGACACCAACGACCGACTCGTCGGCCGCGTCACCGTCGACGAAGTGCTCGACTTTGTCCGCCAGCGTGGCGAAGAAGAGCGTTTGGCGCAGGGCGGCCTGCGCGAAGAGGAAGACGTTTTCGCCTCGGTGTGGAAATCCTTTCAGAACCGCTGGGCGTGGCTCGCGATCAACCTCGTGACCGCATTCATCGCATCGCGCGTGATCGGCGTGTTCGAGAATTCGATCCAGAAGTTGGTCGCGCTGGCCGCGCTGATGCCAATTGTCGCGGGGATCGGCGGCAATTCAGGCAATCAGACGATCACGATGATCGTGCGCGCAGTGGCACTCAATCAGGTGACGCGCGAGCACGCGCGCAAGCTCATCGAGAAGGAGCTCACCGTCGCACTCGTCAATGGATTGATCTGGGGCGGCGTGATGGGATTCATTGCGATGTTGCTCTACAAGCAGGTATCGCTTGGATTGGTGATGGTGCTCGCGATGACGTTGAATCTTTTGCTCGCCGCGCTGATGGGCGTCCTGATTCCGATGACGATGATCAAGCTCGGACGCGATCCTGCGGTTGGTTCGTCGGTCTTGATCACCGCCGTTACCGATTCCGGTGGATTTTTCATTTTTCTGGGGCTGGCGACGTTGTTCTTGGTGTAGACCCAATGGCGTCGCCTGCAAGCCGCGACGAATACTCGAGGCGCATGCACGGCGTGCTCGAGCACATCGATCGCCACCTCGACGAATCGCTCGAGCTCGCGACGTTGGCCGACGTCGCCCACTTCTCATCGTTTCATTTCCATCGCCTGTTCTCGGCGTGGATGGGAGAAACGCTCGGCGACTATCTGCGCCGCCGACGCCTCGAAGTGGCCGCGCTACGGCTCGTCGCGCAGCCCCGAGTACCGGTATTAAACGTGGCGCTCTCCGTCGGCTTCGGCTCGGCCGAAGCGTTCGCGCGGGCGTTCAAGACGCGCTTCGGCTGCACGGCCACCACCTGGCGCCGACGAGAAGCCAAGCGACGCGTCGCAGCGCCGTCCGATCGTCGGCCGTCGATCCAACCGAAGCAGAATAGCAATTCCGATCAGGCGCTTCGCAATCTCGATCAGGCGCGAAATCGCTCGCCGAGCAATCATGAAACCTCCGGACAACGCACAACGGAGGCATCCATGAACGTCAAGATAATCGAGCGTCAGCCCACTCACATCGCATATTTGCGCTACGTCGGACCGTACGGCGAGCCGATTGCCGAGTTTTGGCTCAAGACGGTTTCCCCGTGGCTCGAATCGAACAATCTTTTCGGGCATCCCCGCTACGGCATCAGCCACGACGATCCAAGCATTACCGCCGCCGACAAATGTCGCTACGACGCCGGCGTCGAAGTACCCGCGGATTTCACGCCGACGGGAAATGGGCATACGACGACGATCCCCGGGGGCAAGTATGCGGTTACCCGCTTTCGCGGTACGGCG
>DASPYC010000547.1:0-3339 GCA_035636955.1 Casimicrobiaceae bacterium | reverse complement strand
ACTTGATCCGCGACGTGACGGCAGCGAGGACCGGCGCCGGAATCGCGTACACCTGATGCAGAACGCCGTCGATTCGGAAACGCACGAGCCCGACATCGCGGCGCGGTTCGATGTGGATATCCGACGCGCGCTGCTCGAATGCGTATTGCCACAGCCAAACGACGATGCGGACGATATGCTGATCGTTGGCGTCGAGATATCCATGCTTGCCCAATTCGACCAGCTGCTCGAAATTGCGCGCGAGATTGAAGTCGCCCTTCGACGCGTCGTGCGCGCGCTTCATCGAGCGCGCGAGGTTGTAGAACTCGCCCAAGTAGCGCTTGATATCCTGCGGGTTGCAGAACACGAACTTGACGTTGAGCTTGAGGATCTTCTCGAGCTCCTCGGCGAAGCTCCGCACGAAAGGTTCGCCCGTCGCGACGGTGAGCGTCATCCGGTCGACCGCTACCGGAAGAATGCGAAAGCGCTCCGCGTACGCGTTGCTCATCGTTGCCGTCACTGCCCCAAGATCGATCTTCAACGGATCGATGTGAAAGTACGGCACGTCAAGCTTGCCGGCGAGCCATTCGACCACCCACTCGAGCGTCATGATCTTGTGGGGTGGTTGCAGCGACTTCCATTTTTGGTCGGCGATCGCCTCGAGCGGATGCTCGAAGCGCATGGTCCGCGATCGTGCGAGCTTGTCGGCGTCGGCGCCTGCAACAAGGCCGTCCGCCACCATCAACTTGAGGACATCGTCGAGACGTAACCGCCGGTCCGGCGTCGCCGCGCGCGGTGACGTCGCGGTGGGCGGAGGAATTGCGCCGGTCACCGGAGTTGCCATGCGGCTACTCTACACTGTCGATCCGTCGTAAGCCCGGGATTGGAACCCGCCGACAGACGCGGCACTTGCAAAAAGACAACAACGGGTGCAACTTTTCGTTGCAGTGAAAAAAGAACCCGAGATCGTCGCGCTCGCCGTCGATATCACCACGCTCGAGGTCGACGCCATCGTGAACGCCGCCAATGCGTCGCTGCGGGGCGGCGGTGGCGTCGACGGTGCGATACACCGTGCCGCAGGCCCGGAGCTGTTGGCTGAATGCCGAACGCTGGGCCGGTGTCCGACGGGTGAAGCGAGAATCACGCGTGGCTATCGGCTGCCCGCACGCCATGTCATCCACACGGTCGGACCGGTCTGGCAAGGCGGCCGTTCGCATGAGCCGGAGCTGCTTGCGAGCTGCTATCGCAACTCGCTTTCCCTCGCGCTCGATCATCGCCTGACTTCGATCGCTTTTCCCGCAATCAGCTGCGGCGTTTACGGGTATCCACTCGAAGCGGCGGTCGCCATCGCCGTGCGCGAAGTGGCTGCATTCACGTGCGACAATGTCGGTTGGTCGCGTGTGATTTTCGCGTGCTTCGGCGACGATGTGCTCGCCGCCTACACGCACGAGCTCGCATGTCACGCAGCGCAGCGCCGGGTGCCACAGGCGTAAGGTCACTTTCGCGGAGTACGCCATGACGAATCGTTCGATGCGGCGCATTTTCATCGCCACGCTCGCCGTGGTCATCATGCTGCTCACGCCGGCGAACGCGCGGTACACAATATCGTGCAGCAGCAATAACTACTGATATCAATACTGCGGCGCCAACACTGACGGCTACGCCCGGCTGTTGAATCAGCAGTCGCGGGCGGCGTGCGTTCGTGGCCGCACCTGGGGCTTCGACAACGGCGGCGTCTGGGTGAACAACGGTTGCAGCGCCCAATTCGAGGTGGGCGGCAGCTCACGATCGAGTGGTGGTAACGCCGGCGCGGCCGTCGCAGCAGGCGTCGGTCTCGCGATCCTCGGCGCGATCATTGCCAACCAAGACCAGGATAACGATGGCGGCTATATTCCACCGCCGCAATCATATCCGCAGCCTTATCCGGCGCCCTATCCACCGCCCTATCCATACGAAAGCGCGGTGCCAGCGTGGGCGATCGGAACATTTCACGGCACGAATGCTGCCGGTCAGCCGCAGACGATTTCGATCAATCCCGACGGCGCAGTCACACTGCGCAATCGCAGCGGCGGCGTCGAGCGCGGCTATTACAGCGGCGAAATGGCGAATCTTCCGAGCGGCGCCGTCGGCATCAATCCCGCGGGAAGCGGCATTCTGGTCAACGGGATGTACTTCGCGCGATAGACAAACAAGATGAAACGCATTTACTCGATCATCATTGCCTTGCTCGTCACACTGTCAGTGACGCCTGCTCCGTCCGTCGATGCCGCTGCGCCGGCGAAGGCGAACGCACCCACGAAGTCGGCGGCGCCTGCGAAGAAAAGTGCGGCAGTCGCGCAAAAGCCGGTCGTGACCGGCAATATGCTGGAAGCAATTCGCAAGCGCGGCACGATGGTGGTCGGCATCTCGCCGCAAGTGCCGTGGGTCATGCGCGATCCCGTCGGCGAATGGCAAGGCTACGAGATCGATGTCGCGCGCGCTCGCTTCCGACCTCGGCGTCGAGCTCGTGCTTGTCCGCGTTCCTTTCGCGCAACTTACCGATGCGCTCGCGGACGGCAGAGTCGACATCGTCAGCGCCGGCTATTCGATCACGCCGCAGCGGGCCCTCGTCGTCGATTTCAGCAACCCCTATGCGACATCGGAAATGCAAGTCGTCGCGCGCGCCGATCTTGCCGGACGCGACTTGAATCGTGCAGACGTGACGCTCGGCGCCCGCACCGGCGGTACGACTGAGGCGACCGCACGTGGACGCTTTCCGCAGGCGAAAATCGCGACGTTCGCCACCGAGCGATTGCTCTACGAGGCGTTGAAGGCGGGACAAGTCGATGGCGCGCTCGCCTACGTTCCGCGCACATCGATGGCAGTCGCGCAATCGGAAGGCAAGCTCGCGGTGATGCCCAGCGTGCACCTGCCGCACACGGTCGAAGCGTTCGCGGTCCGCAAAGCCGAGCAGCCGCTGTTGAACTTCCTCAACGCGTGGATCGCGTACTGGAAAGCGGACGGCTGGCTGGACGAGCGTCGTCGATACTGGTTCGAGACGCTCGATTGGACGCCGCGATTCAATCGCGAGGCGGCGGCCAAGTAGGCTGCATTTCGTCGATTCACTACGACGAGTAATTCTACGAAGGCAGCAGACAGGGCACGGCTCTGCGCTCGGATGTCCGCAAACGTGGCTGCCTGCGGGTACCCGGCGCTGCTTCGCTCGCCAACCCAAGGCTTCGCTCGCAGCGCCACCCGCTACGGCAGCCGCGTCCACTCGCGCTCGCCGCGCCCTGCCCGCTGCCTTCGATGCGCAAGTGCCGATTCGAAGCAAGGGCTGCGACGAGTCGATCGAATTGAGCGCCTCGGATCAGGACAACG
>DASPYC010000546.1:0-3230 GCA_035636955.1 Casimicrobiaceae bacterium | reverse complement strand
TTCCGGATGGCCACGAACTGCTCGTCGTCAGCAATGCCCATGTGGCGATTAATCCGGCGCTGTACAAAAAGCTGCCATACGACCCGGACAAGGATTTCGTGCCGGTTGCGATGTTCTATCGCACGCCTTTCTTCCTCACCGTTGCGAGCTCCGGGCCATATCAAAACGTGCGCGCGCTGATCGCCGCCGCTAAGGCGAATCCGGGCACCGTCACGTACGGATCATCGTATGTCGGCAGCCCTTCGCATCTTGGCAGCGCCGAGTTCGAGTTTCTCACCGGCACGAAAATGATTCATGTGCCCTTCAAGGATCAATCGCAGATGTACGTGTCGATCGCAAACGGGGACGTCGGCTGGGCGTTCTCAACGCTCGGATCCGCCTTGCCGTTGATCCAGTCGGGCAAGATCAAGTTGATCGCCATCGCGTCCAAGCAAAGGCTCAAGACGCAACCCGACGTGCCGACCATCGAAGAAGCCGGCGGTCCAGCAGGTTTCGAAGTGGGCTCCTGGCTTGCGTTGGTTGCACCCCGCGGCACGCCACCCGATGTCGTTCAGCGAATCAATGCAGAGGTCAATCGGCAGCTTGCCGATCCGGACGTGAAGCTGCAGCTCCAAAACTTTGGCTTTGAAGGAGCGCCCGGCACACCCGAGCAACTTGCCGAAACAATCCGGGTCGAGGCGAAGAAGTATGGCGAGCTGGTTCGGCGGACCGGCGCCACGGCGGAGTAACGATCATCATCCTCCGAGTGATCTCACTTCTGCGATGGCCGCGTAGTACTCCCAAGCGCGGTCTACGATCCCGGGCGCAAGCTGGTCGCTGACGCGCTCGACCTCTTCGCGCGTGTAGGCGCGGATTCGTCCTGTGTCGCCGCCGACAGCGGCGAGCATTTGCAACTGCAAGCTGGCGCCCTCCTCCAGAAAACATGCGGCGACCGTCGCGCTGCGGATGTCCGCGGTTGCCGTCGTGATTCCATGGCCGCGCATGATGACAGCCGTTGTTGCACCGATGCATTGCACAAGCTGATCGCCCAATTCGCGCGTGCGGATCAATCCGATCGGCTCGTATTCGGCGACGCCCGCAGCAAACGCGCCGCCCTGGTTGTGGACGATACGAAACGGCTCGCCGATTTGCGACAGGCAGATGCATGCCCGGGGATGCGCATGGACGACTCCGCCGATGTCGGGTCGCGAGGCATAGATACGGGCGTGGATCCACAGCTCGCTGTCCGGCGTGCCGACGCCGGTCCGTACATTGCCGTCCGTATCGATGACAAGCAGATGGTTCTCCTCCGCGAATCCAGGCGAGCGACGCCGTGGAAACAGGAACGTGTCGGTGCCCGGTATACGCGCGCTTGCGTGACCGAACACATGGGAGAGTCCGCAGCGCTCGATGATCCGATTGGCGAGCGCGACGTCGTGCCGCAGTGTCTTGTCAGCTTCCACGATCTCGTGAGTCCTCGGTATGCGCCGCACCGCCCGGTGACGCGATCGCCAAATCGTACGCTAGACTTTCGCCTTTCCGTATCCATCGTCCAGATGACCGTCTCCGCCGAGTTCGACCGTGCGTTTCGCCTGCACCAGGAGGGGAAGCTGCGCGAAGCTTTTTTGCGCTACGACGCAATCATTCAAACCGATCCTACACACGCTGCCGCGCTGCACTTTTCCGGCGTCGTCCTGCATCAGGCGGGCAAGCATGTCGAAGCGATCGCCCGGATTCGTGCGTCGATCGGGATCGATCCCGGTTCGCCCGATGCATGGTCGAATCTCGCGCTCGCCCTCGAAGCGGTCGACCGGCCGGAAGCAGCGATTAATGCGCTCAAGGAAGCGGCGAGACTTGCGCCCAAGTCACCTGAAATCTGGACGAATCTCGCGGCGTCGGAACTTGCACTGGGTCACGATGCCGACGCCGAGAAAGCGGCACGCAGCGCGCTGGCGGCAGACGGAACGCATGCAGGAGCCTGGCACAACCTCGCGCTCGCGCTCGTCGCGCAAGGACGCGTACTCGAAGCACTCGATGCGGCCACGCGGGCGGCAGGCTTTGTACCCGACGAACCCGCGTTTGCCGGACACAAAGCGCAACTCGAAGGCGCGGTGGGCAGGAACGACGCGGCGCAAGCAACGCTCGCCGCCGCGCTCGCACGAAAGCCGGCAAACGCTTCGCTTCGAACTTGCCGGTTTGCTGGAACGTCGCGGCGACCTCGTTGCCGCGGCGGATACTTACGACCAGGCGTTGCGTATCGATCCCAACAACGGTGCTGTGCTGTCGCAACTGCTGTTCGTGCGCCAGCGGCTCGCCGACTGGCACGACGTCGAGGAGCTGCAAGCACGCTTTCGCCACGGTATTTCGGCGGGCACGCCGCTGCTGTCCCCTTTCGTGCTGCTCTCGCAACCCTCGACGCGTGCCGAGCAGCGGCGTTGCGCGGAACAATGGACAGCGGCGTTCGTGCGCCCTGTCACGCCCACGCGGCGTCTGCTTTCGGGCACTAAGCTTCGCCTCGGCTATCTCTCGGCCGATTTCTACACGCACGCGACAGCATTCCTGGCCGCCGGTTTGTTCGAGCAGCACGATCGCCGCCGCTTCGAGGTCATTGGATATTCGATGGGACCGGACGACGGCAGTCCGATGCGGACCCGAGTGACACGCGCATTCAACCGTTTCGTCGACGCGTCGGGCTTGAGTCAGCAGCGCCTGGCAGACGTCATTCGCCGCGATGGAATCGACATCCTGATCGACCTCAAGGGACACACGGAAGGCGCGCCGCCAGGTGTGCTGGCGCTGCGTCCCGCGCCGATCCAAGTGCATTTCCTCGGCTACCCCGGTACGCTCGGCGGCGGATTGGTTGATTACCTGATCGGCGACGATGTCGTCACGCCGCTCGCGCACGCGGCAGACTATGCGGAAACGCTCGCGCTCGTCCCGGGCAGCTATCAGGTGAATGATCGCAAGCGTCCGATTGCCGAGCCACCGGGGCGCTCCGTGCTGCAGCTTCCCGCGGGCAGCATCGTCTTTTGCTGCTTCAACAATACCTACAAGTTGAATCCGCAAGTCTTTGACGTTTGGGCGCGAATCCTCGCCGCGGTGCCCGACTCGGTGCTGTGGTTGCTCGCTCGTCACGACGGCGATCCGGCGATCGCGAATTTGCGGGCAGAAGCGCACAAGCGCGGTATCGACCCCGCCCGCATCGTGTTTGCTTGGTCTCGTCCGAATGCGGAGTATCTCGGACTCTATCG
>DASPYC010000545.1:0-6100 GCA_035636955.1 Casimicrobiaceae bacterium | reverse complement strand
GGCGACCCTGAGACACAGCCGATCGTGATGCGGCTCAAATCCGATCTGCTCGATCTGTTTGCGCATGCGACCGCAGGAACGCTCGAGCAAGCGGAAGCAGAATGGGATCGGCGCGCGAGCCTCGGCGTTGTTCTCGCGGCCGCGGGCTATCCCGGCGATCCGCGCAAGGGCGACGTAATCAGCGGACTCGAACGCGTCACCGAAGATGCGTACCCCAATTGCCACGTCTTTCATGCCGGGACGGCGCTGGTCGATGAGAACGTCGTCGTCAACGGCGGACGCGTGCTTTGCGTAACGGCGCTCGGCGACTCGATCCGGCAGGCGCAGCGTGCGGCGTACGATGCCGTTTCCGCCATTCATTTCGACGGCATGCAATATCGCACCGACATCGGCTTTCGCGCACTGTCGCGCAATCCCTGATCGAGCATTCGGCCGGCGATCGCCCATGGATCTTGCCGTTGCGCGTGCGTATTTTCTTGGCCTGCAGAAGCGCATTGTTGCGAGTCTCGAGACGATTGATGGAGGTGCATTCCGCCGCGATGAGTGGACACGCCCGGAGGGCGGCGGCGGCGTCACGTGCGCGATCGAAAACGGCGCCGTATTCGAACGCGGCGGTGTGCTCTTCTCGCACGTGATCGGGAATGCCTTGCCGCCTTCGGCGACTGCGCAGCGCCCCGAGCTCGCCGGCCGGGCCTGGGAGGCAATGGGCGTGTCGCTCGTGCTTCATCCGCGTAATCCGCATGCGCCCACTGTTCATCTCAACGTTCGCTGCTTCGCTGCGCATGCGCAAGCCATTCGCGCCGCCGGGCCGTCCCAAGGCGCGAATTACACCCCCTCGGGGGGCAGCGCAGCGGCGGAGCCGCAAGCGTGGGGGTCCATTTCCGGCGCCGCCGGGCCGTCCCAGGGCGCGAATCACGCCCCCCTTGGGGACAGTGCAGCGGCGGAGCCGCAAGCGTGGGGGTCCACGCCCGATCCAGTTTGGTGGTTTGGCGGTGGCATGGATCTGACGCCGTATTACGGCTATGCCGAAGACGCCGTGCATTTCCATCGCATATGCCGCGAAGCGCTCGCGCCGTCAGAGAACGATTTGTATCCAAAGTACAAGCGCTGGTGCGACGACTACTTTTTCTTGAAGCACCGCGGCGAGCCGCGTGGCATCGGTGGCATTTTTTTTGACGATGTCGCGGAGGGCGGATTCGAGCGCTGCCTCGCGCTGACGAGATCGGTCGGCGACCATTTTCTTCCCGCCTACGAGCCGATTCTCGCGCGGCGCAAGGACCTGCCGTACGGCGAACGCGAGCGTGATTTCCAGGCGTATCGCCGCGGTCGCTATGCCGAGTTCAACCTCGTCTGGGATCGCGGCACGCTGTTCGGTCTGCAATCCGGCGGACGCACCGAGGCAATATTGCTTTCGCTCCCGCCGCTCGCCAAATGGCGTTACGACTGGAAACCGACCCCTGGGACGCGCGAGGCGGAACTCTACAGCGATTTTCTCGTTGTCAAGGATTGGCTCGATGGCAGTTGATCCGCGTCCGCTTCGAATCGTCGATTCGTCCGAGGAGCACCTGGAGGAGACGCGAGTCGAGGGCGCGCGGGTCTTCGACGGTTCGTTGCTGGACGTGCGGCGCGACATCGTTCGCCTTCCCGACGGCGCGACGACAATTCGCGAATACATCGTCCATCAGGGCGCGGTGCTCGTCGTCCCGGTTCTCGCCGACGGCCGCTTCGTCGTCGAGCGACAGTTTCGTTATCCATTGCATCGTGTGTTCCTGGAGTTCCCGGCGGGCAAGCTCGATGCCGGTGAATCGCCGCTTGCGACGGCGCAGCGCGAGCTGACGGAGGAAACGGGGTACACCGCTGCGAAATGGACGCGTCTCGGCCTCATTCATCCGACGGTGTCGTATTCGACCGAGGCGATCGAGATTTTTGTTGCTGACGATCTGACGCACGTCGGGCGAAAGCTCGACGATGGCGAATTTCTCGACGTAGCGGAAATGACCGGCGAAGCGCTGTTCGCCGCGCTCGATGCGGGTGAGCTTACCGATGCGAAAACGGTCGCGGCGCTTTTCATGTATTTGCGCAAGCGTGGGAGTCCATGAAGCCGCAAGCGTGGAGTCCAATGTGATCGCGCGGCGCATCATCATTCGCGGGCGCGTACAGGGCGTGGGATTTCGATTTGCTTTCGTCGATGCGGCCAGCGAGAGAGGCATTGTCGGCTGGGTGCGCAACCGTTTCGACGGATCGGTGGAAGCACTCGTGCAGGGCGAATCGCCTGCAACGGAGCGGGTAATCGACTGGTGCCGCCGCGGACCGCCGGGAGCGCGCGTCACCGACGTCGAAGTCAATGAAGTGCCCATCGATGTTTCGCTCAGCGGTTTCACGCAGCGGGTAAGCGCTTAACTCGACAGTCCTCGATCAATATCAAAGATGTCTTTCCACGCCGCGTAAGACGAGGCGGCCCACCACGGCAATGCCAGCAGCAGTCCAACGCCGAACGTTGCCCAGCCGAACAGCAACAGCGCGAGCGACAGTACGCCGTAGAGCGCCATCGGTACGATGTTGAGCGAAAAGCCATGGACGCTTTGCGCAAACGACGCGCGGAGCGAAAGACCGTCGAACAGCGCGCCGAAGGGTACGAACGTGAAGGGGAGCGACACGGCGATTCCGACTGCGTAGACCGCGAGCACAACGCTCGGCACGAGCGACGCGTCGGCGGAATCGGGCGCCAGCATGTTGACACGACCGACGGCGTAGGCGGTCAGCGCTTCGGCGGCGAACACAATGACGCCTGATGCGATGACGGCCAGCATTGCGCCCGGAGCTGCACCTGCGATCGCCGCAAAATCACCAAGACGCGGGCGACCGCCCCGATCCGCCGCGAGGCTTCCATACAGCAAGCCGCACGCTGCGAGCGGAACGGCGATCTGCGCGAGCAGGATGCCGCCGCCGGGGATCATGCTCAACCCGAAATCAACGACAAGCGTTGCCAGCGCGAGCACGCCGAATGTCGTCGGCCCGCGTTTCCAAAGGCGCATTGCTTCGCGGTACCACGCAAGCGCCTGTCCGGCGGGAACCGAGCGCGCCACACGGACGTGGACGGCGGTTGATTCTTCCGGCGTATCGGGCACTCGCGTTACGCCGCTTCGCCGAGATAAGCGGCGCGGACCTTGGGGTCGTGCAACAACGAGCGCGCCCCGCCTTCGAGAATGATTTCGCCGGACTCCATCACGTAACCGCGATGGCTGACTTCCAGCGCGAGTTTCGCGTTCTGCTCGATCAGAAGGATCGTCACGCCCTCGCCCGAGACGGCGAGCACCGTTTCAAATACCTTCTCGACCATCAGCGGCGCGAGTCCCATCGACGGTTCGTCGAGCAAGAGAAGCCGCGGCTTGGACATCAGCGCGCGTCCCATTGCGAGCATTTGCTGCTCGCCGCCGGACAACGTTCCCGCCGTCTGCCGGCGCCGTTCCCGAAGACGCGGAAACAACGTGAAAACGCGCTCGACATCGGCTTTGACGCCGTCGCGATCGTTGCGCACATAAGCGCCCATTGCGAGATTCTCTTCGATCGTCAGGCCGCCGAAAACACCGCGCCCTTCCGGCACCATTGCGAGCCCGCCTCGCACCAGCTCGAATGGCGGCCGACCCGTGACATCGCGTCCATCGTAATGAATCGAGCCAGCCTTGATCGGCAACATGCCGCAGATGCCTTTGAGCGTCGTCGTCTTTCCTGCGCCGTTGGCGCCGATCAGGCAAACGAGTTCACCAGGATCGACGCGCAGGTTGATGCCCTTGACCGCCTGAATGCCGCCGTAGGCGACGGCGAGGCTCTTGAGTTCCAAGAGCGCGGTAGATCCGCTCATCTCGCTGCGCCTCCTTGGTCCGACGTCGTCATGCAATAGTCCTCGCGTCGGCGCCCAGCTTCGCTGGTGCCCTTCGCCGGCAGCTCACGCCGCTCCCTTAAGATGCTCAGCGACGTCGCCGCCAAGATAGGCCGCGATGACTTTCGCATTCTTTTGCACGTCCGCCGCGGGTCCCTCCGCGATCTTCTTGCCGTAGTCGAGCACGAGCACGCGGTCGCACACGCTCATCACGAGCTTCATGTCGTGCTCGATCAACAGAATCGTGGTGCCGTCGCGACGGATGTTTTGCAGCAACTGCTTGAGCGTCACTGTCTCGGTTGCGTTCATGCCGGCGGCGGGCTCGTCGAGCGCCAGCAATTTCGGGTCGGTGGCGAGCGCGCGTGCAATCTCGAGCCGGCGCTGATCGCCGTACGCGAGATGCTTTGCCAGATCGTTCGCGCGTTTGTGCACGCCGACATATTCGAGCAGCTCGTAGGACCGTCGTTCGATCGCCTTTTCTTCGGCGCGCGTGCGTGCGTCGCGGAAGATGGCGCCGAAAACGTTCGCATGCGTGCGCACGTGTCGTCCGACCATCACGTTTTCAACCGCTGAAAGGTTCGCAAACAAGCGGATGTTCTGAAACGTGCGGGCAATGCCGCGTTCGGCCACCTGATTTGGCTTCAAACCCGAAAGCGGCGCGCCGTCGAAGATGAACGCGCCTCCGTCGTGAGGATAGATGCCCGTCAATACGTTGAAGAGCGTCGTCTTGCCGGCGCCGTTCGGCCCGATCAAGCCGTAGATTTCACCGGGATGAATCGCAAAGCCGACGTCGGCCAACGCCTGCACGCCGCCGAAGCGCTTGGTGATTCCTTCGGCGGAGAGCAGTTTAGCGTCACTCATATTTTTGCCGCACAACCGACTCGAGCTCGCGCTTGCGCAGGGCCGACGGCAGAATTCCCGCGGGGCGGAACAGCATCATCAGGACGAGCGCAAAGCCGAAGAGGAGCATACGGATCACCTCGGGTTCGAGCAGCATCCGGCCGAAGAGCTGTTCCTGTATCGGCCCAACTGTGTAACGGAGGATTTCGGGCATGAACGACAACAGCAGTGCGCCGAGGATCACGCCCCAGACGTTGCCCATGCCGCCCAGCACGACCATCGCGACGACGTTGATCGATTCGACGAGGATGAAGCTCTCGGGACTGATGAACCCCTGAATGGCCGAGAACATGCCGCCGGCCAAACCGCCAAAGGAGGCACCCATCGCGAACGCGAGCAGCTTGACGTTTCGCGTGTTGATGCCCATCGCACGTGCGGCGATCTCGTCTTCGCGGACCGCTTCCCACGCACGGCCGAGTCGCGAATTCTGCAAGCGCAAGTTGATGACGATCACCGCGATCAAGACGATGAGCAAAAAGTAGTAGTACTTGATCGGTCCGGTGAAATCCAGTCCGACGATCGTTTGACTGGTCTTGAAGTTGAACCCGCCGATCCGAAACGGATCGATCAGCGTGATGCCCTGCGGCCCGTTGGTGATGTTGACCGGCTGCGACAGATTGTTCAAGAAGATGCGAATGATCTCGCCGAAGCCTAAGGTGACGATCGCGAGATAGTCGCCGCGGAGCTTGAGCGTCGGCGCCCCCAGCAAGGCCCCGAATAGACACGCGATACCCGCGCCGATCGGCAGAACGATCCAGAACGGCAGGTGGATATTGAAGTGCGGGCTCGCAAGCAATGCATACGCGTACGCGCCGACGGCGTAGAACGCGATGTAGCCCAGATCGAGCAGCCCGGCAAAACCCACGACGATATTGAGCCCGAGCGCCAAGAACACATAGAGGATCGCGGAGTTCGTGATCCGCACCCACGCGGTGCCGATTCCGGCGAGCGCAAACGGCAATGCGGTCAGCGTCATCGCGATGACGACGATGCCGACCCACGCGAGCTGCGGATATTTCTTGGTGTCGAAGAACGTGTGCATCGCGAGAGCTGCTCAGGCGCGATCCGACACACGCTCACCGAGGAGGCCGGACGGTCGAAAGACGAGCACGGCGATCAGCACGATGAACGCGAAGACGTCCTGATAGTTGGAGCCGAACAGCGTGAGATTGGGATCGCTTTCGCAGCGCTCGGCAATCGTCGTCGACCACTCCGACAGTTGGCACAGATTCGTGAGCTCACCCACGTAACCCGCGCCAAGCGCCTCGATCATGCCGAGCAAAACGCCGCCGAGCATCGCGCCCGCGAGATTGCCGATGC
>DASPYC010000544.1:0-2775 GCA_035636955.1 Casimicrobiaceae bacterium | reverse complement strand
GTTCATTCCGCTGCCCGAACGTTGATCGGGTTTCGCTGTCCGACCCGCGTCGATGAACAAGACCGGCCGCAAGGCGCAGCTTGACTACGACCGCTGCAACGCGTTTCAAGCGCAAGACAAGCTCGATGAAGCAATCGATTGCTGCCGCATCGCGCTCGCGTACAAGGCTGACTTTGCCGATGCGCACACGAACTTGGGGACGACGCTACATCGTCAAGGCAAGCTGAACGAGGCATCGCGGGATTTCTACGTAACCAGCGAATGCCGCGAACCTGCTGTCCATGTTCAAGAGCATCGCCAAACGCTCGCGCAGTTAAGTGAAGTGCTGGGACGCCTCGGTTTGCGCTTCATCGGATTTCGGCTGGAGCCGCACGTTCTACATGCGTACCGCACCCGCTTTTCAGCCGATCGATCCTTGACCGATCTCGATTCGTGGAGCGCATTCGAAACCGAATTCCCCGAAACGTTCGCAGGAATGTATCGATTTTGGGTCCAGAAGCCGGCGGGACAGAGTCCGGCCATCACGGTTTAAATCGAACAGGACGGCAGATGACGTCGCTCCAAGCGTTACTCGGTATTGAATTGCCGATCATCCAAGCGCCGATGGCCGGCGTGCAAGGCGGCGCCCTCGCCGTGGCTGTCTCGAATGCCGGCGGACTGGGTTCGTTGCCCTGCGCAATGCTCAATGTCGACGCGATGCGCAACGAGCTCCGCGCCATCCGGGCGCAGACAACGAAGCCGTTCAACGTGAATTTCTTCTGTAACGTTCCCCCCGAGCCCGACCCGGAGCGCGATGAGCGTTGGCGAACGACACTGGCGCCGTATTACGACGAGCTTGGTCTCGACGTAAACAGCGTGCCGTCGGGTTCAGGCCGGGCACCGTTCACACCGGAAGCCGCTGATGTGTTACGCGAGATCAGACCGCCCGTTGTCAACTTCCATTTCGGTCTTCCGTCGCGCGAGCTGCTTGCGCGGGTGCGCGAGTTCGGCGCCAAAATCCTTTCATCCGCGACCACGCTAGAAGAAGCCTGTTGGCTGGAATCGAATGGCGTCGATGCCATCATCGCGCAGGGATTCGAGGCCGGCGGACATCGCGGAATGTTCCTGACCGACGACCTTACCACTCAACTTGGAACGTTCGCGTTGCTGCCGCAAGTGGTGAAGGCCGTGAGAGTCCCCGTCATCGCTGCCGGCGGCATCGCGGACGCGCAAGGCGTCGCCGCCGCGCTCGCCTTGGGTGCGGCCGGCGTGCAAATCGGCACTGCCTACTTGCTGTGCCCGGAAGCGACGACATCGCCCGTCCATCGCGCGGCGCTGAAAAGCGAGCCGGCCCGACATACGGCGCTGACGAATCTTTTCACTGGACGCCCCGCGCGAGGAATCATGAACCGCATCATGAAGGAGCTCGGTCCGATGAGCCCCGCTCCACCTGCTTTTCCGTTGGCTACGGCCGCGATTGCGCCGTTGCGCGCCAAGGCGGAGAGCCGCGGCAGCGCCGATTTCTCGCCGCTATGGGCGGGCCAGAATGTGAGCGGCTGCAGGGAAATATCGGCAGCACAACTCACGCGGAATCTGGCGGGCAAACGCTAAAAGCGCATCACGCTATGACTCAAATCGGCGTGAGCACGGCCAACACCGTCGACGAACGTCCTGCGAAGTTCACCGCCTCGGACGGGACCGCGTTGGCGGGAATCTGGTTCGAGCCTTCGCGGCCGCGTATGGCGTCGACCGTCGTGGTCATCGTATGCGGTGCCGGCATTCCGGCGCGCTTCTATCATCACTTTGCGCGTTACCTATGCGAGAACGGCGCCGCCGTTCTGACGTTCGACTATCGTGGAATCGGCGTGTCGCGCCAGGGCAACCTGCGGAAATTGAAGTCGGGAATGGAGGACTGGGCCGTGTACGACATACCCGCCGCGTTTTCCGAGGCGCGCGAGCGATATCCCCGCCTGGAGCTCGGTGCCGTTGCCCACAGCGTTGGGACGCTATTGCTCGGCGCCGCGCCCGACGCGTCGCGAATCAAACGATTGATTTTTTTTGGTCCACATACCGGCTACTGGCGCGACTACAGGGCGCGGTGGCGGTGGCTTCTGTATGGCGTTTGGCACGTGTCGATGCCCGCCGTCACCAGGCTCGTCGGTTATTTTCCCGGAAAGCGCTTTCGCTTGGGTGAGGATTTGCCGCGACAGGTGGCGCTCGATTGGGCCGGGCGTCGGCGTCCGGAATTGGGCCGTAATGTCGAAGAGGCGCGCAGATTCCGGCTGATCTTGTCGCGTTATCGCGAGGTTCGCGCGCACACGCTGGTACTGTCGATCACCGACGATGCGTTTGCGCCACCCGCTGCAGCGCGGCGCGTGTTGTCGTTGTATCCGCACCTTGTCGTGACGCACGAAACGATCGCACCCGCGACGCTTGGCTGCCGCCGTTTGGGGCACTTTGGATTCCTGCGCAGGCCGGCGAGCGAATTCTTTTGGGGTCGCGCGGCGGCATGGTTGATCACACGGGAGACTGGTGAAGGATCGAAGACCGTTACATAAGGAGTGCAATCCCCCAACCGATGAACGCGCATCCGGCGAGCGTCCTGAACGCCACTTGTTTCGATCATTAGCGATCAGCAGAAATTAGGTGGTCTGGGAACGCATTGGCAGCCTGCCAGTTCGACGCGTCCATAGCTCGCTGTCTCACTCCGGACGCCCGTAACCGCCGCCGCCCGGCGTCTGAATCACGAATACGTCGCCCGCGCGCATCTCCACTTTGCACGTCGCGCCGAATTCT
>DASPYC010000543.1:0-2149 GCA_035636955.1 Casimicrobiaceae bacterium | reverse complement strand
GTCCGGCTCCCGCGTCTTCAGCATGTACGGACCGGTACCGTTCGCTTGCCGCGCAGTGATCATGTCCTCCTTCGCGCCGTAATTCTGCGGCTTCGTCGCGCGGTTCTTTTCGCACCACGCCTTCGACATGATGTTGATCGTCGCAAGGTCCTCGAGCATCGTCGGATTCGGCGCCGGGGTCGTGAACTCCACTGTCAGGTCGTCGATCTTTTTCGGCAGCCCGGCGCGCGTCGCGTACACGCGCAGCTGCGACGTGTCGGCGCGCGCACGTTCATAGCTGAACACGACGTCGTCGGCAGTGAACGGCGTGCCGTCGTGGAACTTGACGCCGGAACGCAGCTTGACGCGCCACGTCGTGTCGTTTACGCGTTGCCACGATTCGGCAAGATTTGGCCGCAGGCCGAGCTTCTTGTCGCGGTCGGTGAGGAATTCATAGATGAGGCTATTGATATTGTTCGTGAGTCCCTCGTTCTGCGAATGCGGATCGGTGGTCTGCATGTCGCCACGGTTGGCCCAACGCAACGTTTTCGCGTCTGCGGCGCCGACAACGAGGGCGATCGCGGTTAGCGCGGCTACAACGCAGGCAGCGCGGGAGATCGGCAGAATGCGCATGGCGACTCCTTTCGGGATATCGGGGATGATGCCGGCGATCATAACGGACGCGTAGGCCGAACGGTAGAATCCGCGCGCTCGCGTTTCCCCCCGCAATGCACAAATCAGCCGAAGCGCTCATTGCACGTCTCGACGACACCATGTTGGCCGATGCGCCCCGGCTTGCGCGTCGGATTGATCACGCGCAGGCACGGCGGGCGCCGGCGGCGGAATGGGCAAGAATTGCCGAGGCCATCGAGCGCTCGGCGGGGCGACGCGCTGCCCGGGCTGCGGCGAAGCCGCGCGTCACCTATCCGCCCGAGTTGCCGGTATCCCAGCGCGCCGACGATATCGCCGCCGCGATTCGCACACATCCGGTCGTGATCGTCTGTGGCGAGACGGGGTCGGGAAAGACAACGCAATTGCCGAAGATTTGCCTCGCTGCGGGCCGCGGCGAGCGCGGGCAAATCGGTCACACGCAACCGCGCCGGATTGCGGCACGCGCCGTGGCGGCGCGCATTGCACACGAGCTGGGCACCACTGTGGGCAATGCGGTCGGCTACAAAGTCCGGTTCACCGATCACACGCATCCGGCTGCCTACATCAAACTGATGACCGACGGAATCTTGCTGGCCGAGACGCAGCGCGATCGTGCGCTTGCGGCCTACGACACGATTATCGTCGACGAGGCGCACGAACGCAGCCTCAATATCGATTTCCTGTTGGGCTATTTACGGCAACTGCTGGAGCGCCGCCCCGAACTCAGGCTGATCATTACGTCGGCCACGCTCGACGCGGAACGTTTCGCGCGCCATTTCGCGGCCGCCGACAAGCCGGCGCCCGTCATCGAGGTTTCGGGGCGCTTGTTTCCCGTCGACGTACGTTACCGTCCGCTCGCCACCGATGAAACCGACGACGAGGAGGAATTGGAGGAGGGCATCGTCGCCGCAGTCGAAGAGCTGTGGCGGGAAGGACCCGGCGACATCCTCGTATTTCTTCCGGGCGAGCGCGAGATTCGCGAGACGGGCGAGCTTTTGCGGCGCGCGCTCGCGCGTCGGCCGTATGCGGCCGCGGTCGAAATCGTCCCGCTATACGCGCGCCTGTCGGTCGCCGAGCAGCAGCGGATCTTTGCGCCCTCTGGCGGGCGGCGGCTGGTGCTCGCAACGAATGTCGCCGAGACGTCGCTCACCGTTCCGGGCATTCGCTACGTCGTCGACCCGGGGCTCGCGCGGATCAAGCGTTACAGCCTGCGCAACAAGACGACGCTGCTGCAGATCGAGAAAATTTCACAGAGCGCCGCAAACCAGCGCGCGGGCCGTTGCGGCCGCGTCGCGGACGGTGTTTGCGTGCGTCTTTACAGCGTAGAGGACTTCACCGCGCGACCGCGCTACACCGATCCCGAAATACTGCGGAGCTCGCTCGCGGCGGTGATCTTGCGCATGGCGGCGCTCGATCTGTCAACACCGGAGGAATTCCCGTTCGTCGAGCCGCCATCGTCGCGCGCAATTGCCGACGGCTATCAGTTGTTGCAAGAGCTGGATGCCGTCGACGAATCGCG
>DASPYC010000542.1:0-2203 GCA_035636955.1 Casimicrobiaceae bacterium | reverse complement strand
GGATGAGCCGCTGCGCTCAGTTCTTGGGCGTGGCGCACCCACGTCGCCAAAGCGGGACAACCCGGGGCGGCGGCGAGCGTCGAAAGGCAGCGGGCAGGGCGCGGCGAGCGCGAGTGTCCACGTTTGGGGACTTCCGAGCGCTTCAGACGTGCCCGCGCGCTGCCTTCGATTCAAGATGTGTGCGACTGCATCAAATGGCGACGGGTGCCTTGATCGCCGGATGCGGCTCGTAGCCGACGAACGCGAAGTCCTCGAATTCGTAGCCCGAGATCGATGAAGGCTTGCGCGCGATGACGAGCTTGGGAAGTGACAGCGGCGTTCGCGCCAGTTGCGTCTCGACCTGCTCCATGTGGTTCAGATATAGGTGGCAGTCGCCGCCAGTCCAGACGAAATCGCCCACGTCCAGATCGCTTTGCTGCGCCATCATGTGCGTCAACAGCGCGTACGAAGCGATGTTGAACGGCACTCCCAGGAAGATGTCGGCGCTGCGCTGATACAGTTGGCAGGACAAACGGCCGTCGGCCACATAGAACTGAAAGAACGCGTGGCATGGCGGCAATTTCATCCGCGGAATGTCCGCGACGTTCCACGCCGAGACGATCAGACGGCGCGAATCCGGATTGCGCCTAATCTCGGCCAGCACGTGCGCGATCTGATCGATATGTGAGCCACTGGGTGCGGGCCAGCTGCGCCACTGGTACCCGTAAATCGGGCCGAGGTCGCCGTTGGGGTCCGCCCACTCATCCCAGATCGTGACGCCGTTGGCTTGCAGCGAACGGACATTGGTCTCGCCTCGCAGAAACCACAGCAGCTCATGAATGATCGACTTGGTGTGGACCTTCTTCGTCGTCAGTAAAGGGAATCCGCGACTAAGTTCGACGCGCATCTGATAGCCGAATACCGACAGCGTTCCCGTGCCCGTCCGGTCGTCCTTGCGATGACCGTGTTCGCGCACGTGGCGCATGAAATCGAGGTAGACCTGCATGTCGGAGGCTGAGCGCGTGCAACGCTACAGCGTCATTCTATCGGATCGACGCCAGCCCACGCGTGTGGTCGTTGATGTCTCTCGCGCATTACCTCGCCCTTCGTGCGGCCGACGAGCGGTATCTTGACAACGAGCGACGGCCACGTACACTTTGAGACTATATAACTAGATATTTAGTTCTTTCGTGCCACTCAACACCGACGGAGCCAACGCCTGCTTTTCGCGGCATTGTTGGGGATAAACAATGCGCCAATCCTACGCGCGCGCATTGCCGCGAGCATGGCAATCCACCGCCCGCATCTTTACCGCGCTCGGCGACCCGCATCGCCAGCGGATCATTCTGATGTTCGACGACGGCGAACGGTTGTCGGTCGGACAAATCGTCGGCGCTTCGCCACTGTCGCGCTCTGCCGTCGCTTATCACCTCCGTGTCCTCCGCGAGGCCGGTGTCCTGCGTTGTGAAAAGATCGGCAAGGAGGTGTGGTACTGGCCGTCGCCCGAGACGGTGCGCGCCGCGCTGGACGCCGTGAAGGATTATCTCGACGCTCGCTTCACGAATCGCTAGTGTGCTGTTCGCGAGCCACGCCTACCGGAAGCTAACCATGCACGCGCCCAACCAGTTCGATCTGCTGCGACAACGCCGTTTCGCGCCGTTCTTCTGGACGCAATTCCTGGGCGCTGCGAACGACAACGTCTTCAAGAACGCGTTCGTCGTATTCGTCGCGTTCGAGGCCGCGTCACTCACATCTATCGATGCCGGCATGATCGTGAATCTGATCGGCGCGATCTTTATCGTTCCGTTCATGTTGCTGTCGGCAACGGCCGGTCAGCTTGCCGACAAGTATGAGAAATCGGCGCTGATTCGATTGATCAAGCTGCTCGAGATCGCAATCATGGTTGTCGCGCTCATCGGCTTTTGGCAGCGCAGCGTTGTCGTGCTGTTTGTGGCACTCGCGCTTCTGGGCGTGCACTCGACGTTGTTCGGCCCGGTCAAGTACGCGATCCTGCCGCAGACGCTCAGGACCGAAGAATTGGTCGGTGGCAACGGCATGGTCGAGATGGGCACGTTCGTTGCCATCCTGCTCGGCACGATCGCCGGCGGTCTCGTTGTCGCGATCAAGCCGGGCGGCCCATTATGGGCGGGGACGCTTGGCATTGGCATCGCGACCGCAGGCTGGCTCATCAGTCGCGTGATTCCCGCAACGCGTGCTCCGGCAC
>DASPYC010000541.1:0-1927 GCA_035636955.1 Casimicrobiaceae bacterium | reverse complement strand
CCGAATGCGAATCCTGTTGCGGCCGCGGCTCGCGGCGATGACGCGCCGCTCCACAGCGCGAACAGCAGCGACAGCGTGAGGGTCGGCAAATGGGCGACGCCGAACGGTGCGAATCCGACGACCGTTGCGACGCGGGCAGCGGTCGCCATCGCGAGCGCGAGCACGCGCGCCGTCGTCATCGATCGCGCAACTTGTCGACTTCCCTAGGCCGCCGCTTCTTCGCGAGGCGGCGGTGCGACACGTTCGACCTGCAAGGTGTGGAGGCGGCGGCTGTCGGCGCGCAGCACGCGAAAGCGCAAGCCCCCGAGCGCGATCGCTTCGCCCCGCTTTGGCAGCCTTCCGAAAGCCTTCAGCACGAGCCCGCCGACGGTGTCGAATTCCTCGTCCTCGAACGATGTGCCGAAGTGCTCGTTGAAGTCGGCGATCTCCGTTTGCGCCTTGACGCGGAAGCGGCCGTTCGCCTCGGGAATCACGTTGTCGATCGACTCGTCGAAGTCGTACTCATCCTCGATGTCGCCGACGATTTGCTCGAGCACGTCTTCGATCGTTACCAGACCGGACACGCCGCCATACTCGTCGACGACAATTGCGATGTGATTACGATTGGCGCGAAATTCGCGCAACAGGACGTTCAGGCGCTTCGATTCCGGCACGAACACCGCCGGTCGCAGCGTGTCGCGGAGCACGAAGCCTTCCGGCCGCGCGTAGTAGTTGAGAAGCTCTTTGGCGAGCAGGATGCCGATGACGTCGTCCTTGCTCTCGCCGATCACCGGGAAGCGGGAATGCTTCGTTTCGAGAATCAGCGGCAGAAAATCCGGCGGCTCGTCGTCGATCGACACGCAATCCATCTGCGCGCGCGGGATCATGATGTCGCGCACGGTGGTCTCCGACACCGACAGCACGCCCTCGATCATCGACAATGCATCGGCGTCGAGTAGCCGTCGCTCGAACGCGCTACGAAGCAGATCGAGAAGCTCGCCGCGGTCTTCCGGCTCGCGCGTCAAGAACGCCGACAGCCGTTCGAGCAGCGTCGGCCGGTCGTCGGGTTTATCGTCGGGCTCTTCCATCTATCGTGCGGGACCGCCGTACGGATCGGGATAGCGCAGCGCGCGAAGCAGCGCCGTCTCGCGCGCTTCCATTCGTGCCGCGTCGGCTCGCCGTTGGTGATCGTAGCCCTGCAGATGCAGCATGCCGTGGATGACGAGGTGCGCGCAGTGCGCGCGGAGCGTCTTTCCTTGCGAGCTCGCCTCCCGCGCCAGGACCGGCACGCACAATACGATGTCGCCGGCCAGCGGGTCGACATCATCGTACACGAACGTCAGCACGTTGGTGGCGTACTCCCGGCCGCGGAAGCGAGCGTTGAGCCGGCGGCCTTCGCGCTGGCCGACGAAGCGCAGCGTCGCCGTAAGATCGCGCTCCTGCGCTATTTGCACCCAGCGGCGCAGCGTGGGGCGGCGCGGCAGTCCCGCGGCGCCGGTCTCGAAGTGAACGTCGAACGAGAGAGAAAGTGGGGTCCGAGTGGTTAGAGCCGACTTTTTCGCATTCTTCCGGGGCAATGCGCGATATCGATGAAAAGTCGTCTCCGACCCCACTTTCAGGCGCCGTCGCGGCTGGCCAGGTCATGCCGTTCATACGCGTCGATGATCTTTTGCACGAGCGGATGGCGGACGACGTCCGCGCTCGTGAAATGGACGAATGAGAGTCCGCGCACACCCGAAAGTATGCGTTCACCTTCGATCAGTCCGCTTTTCTGCCCGCGGGCGAGATCGATTTGCGTAATGTCACCGGTGATGACTGCTTTGGTGCCGAAACCGATCCGCGTCAAAAACATCTTCATCTGCTCGGGCGTTGTGTTTTGCGCTTCGTCGAGAATGATGAATGAATGGTTGAGCGTGCGGCCGCGCATGTACGCGAGCGGCGCGAGCTC
>DASPYC010000540.1:0-4169 GCA_035636955.1 Casimicrobiaceae bacterium | reverse complement strand
GACGGCATCATTGTTACCGCCGCGGCGCCTTTCATTCCCGAGCCGCTGATCGAGCAACTGAAGCCCGGTGGAAAAATGGTGATCCCTGTCGAAAGTGGTCTTGGCGCACAGCAAATGCTGCTGGTGGAGAAGCGCGCCGATGGAACGATCGCAAAGCGGGTCGTGCTGAATGTAGCCTTTGTGCCGATGACCGGAAAAGGCATTCAAGAGCGACGGCGCTAACGTGCGATGCGACTGCTCGCGTACCGGACGACGGCCAGCGCCGCAACGCCGGTCACCATCAGCCATAGCGCAATATGCACCGCGTCGTTGCTCGCTGCGTACGCGACGCTCGAATAAAACAGGAAAGCGCAGGACGCGCAGAACACGAGCGGCGTCAGCGGGTAGAACGGGACGACGAAAGGTCGCACGGCATGCGGATCGCGCGCACGCAGCACGAACAGCGCGACACCGACCAGAAACAAGAAGGCCCAGAATACCGGCGCCGTGAAATTGACCATCGCCTCGAAGCCGTCGATGTGCGTGGCGCCAAACGCGATCAGCGCAAGCGCAATGGCCGCCTGCACCAGGTAGGCGATGATCGGCGCTGCGCGCAGAACGTTCCAGCGGCCGAGATATTCGAGCGCCGACCAATCGCGTCCAATTGCGTAATCGCCGCGCGCGCCGACGATCATCGTCGCGTTGATCGATGTCAGCGTCGCAACGGCCACGAAAATCGCCAGCGCGTTCGCGCCTGCCTGACCGAATGCGCGCGCCATCAAATCGGCAGCCGGTGCTTTCGATTCAGCGAGCTCGGCAAATCCGAGGCCGTTCAACAACGCGGCGTTCACGCCGAGATAACCGACTGCGATGATCGCGAGACTCGCGAGAAGGGCGTCGACGATCGCCCGCCGGCCCTTCAACTCGCGCGCGATGTACGCGGCTTCGCTCCAGCCACCGTAGGTCAACAACACGAAGATCATCGCGCTGCCGAGCTTGTCGAATTGCGGTGACGCCGCGAATGGCGGTGGATCGAAGTGGACTGTCGAAGGCGCCACAAGACCGGCGAACACGATGGCGGCAAGTCCCGTTATTTCGACTGTCGTCAGGACATTTTGCGTGCGTACCGATACGCGCAATCCGACGATATTGATCGCCGTCAGCGCGATGACGATCAGCGCGGCCCACCACGCGGGCGAGTGCGCGCCGAGCGAAAGGATCGTCGAAACATAGTCGCCGAAGACGAACGCGAGCAACGCGATCGCACCGGTGATAATGACCGTGGCGCGCGCCCAACCATAGAGAAAACCGACGCTCGGCCCGAACGCGCGGGTGAGGAAATGATAATCGCCGCCGGCGTCGGGGTACGTCGTTGCGAGCTCCGCGTAGCACAGCGCGCCGATGAAGGAGAGGGCGGCACCGAGTGCCCACACCGCGAGCATCCATCCGCTGTCGCCGGTGATGCCCGCGACGACCGAAGGCGTCTTGTAGATGCCCGCACCGATGACGATGCCGACGATGATCGCGATCGCATCGACGCGGCGGAGCAGCCGCTGCGGCGTGGCGGTCGACGGCGATTCATGCGTCACGCGCCAAAGTGTATCGCTGCTACGCGATGAGCGTTTCGACTGCGACGAGTGACAGCGCGGCAGACCTTAGCGTCGCTGCGACGACCGGTTTTGGCAACAATGCAAGGCCCGCCTCTCGCACGCGGCATTCCGCCGAGGTGCCGGTGTCGCCCGAGATGACCAGCGCGGGGATGGCGGCACCGAATTCGTGGCGCAGCCGGAGTACCGCATCGACGCCCGACGCGCCGCCTGCCAGCCGCAGGTCGGCCACGATCAGGTCGGGATAGCGAAAAGTGTCGCCGCACGAAGCCAGCAACGAGTCAACATCGGCGCCGCCGGCGACCGTGGCGCCCCACGTGCCGAACAGCACGCTCATCGCATCGACTGAGGCAGCGTCGTCGTCGATCACCGCGATCAGCGCGCCGGCAAGCGCATGACGAGCGGCCGGAGCGTCGAGCACATGTGGGCGCAGCGACGGCGCGAGATGCGTCGGCGCGCGCGGCGCGACGATCGCAAAGCGCGATCCGTAGCCGGGACGCGAGACGATCGCGACGTCATGGCGAAGGACATCGGCAAGGCCGCGAACGATCGCGAGGCCGAGTCCCATTCCACCGTCTGATTTATCGGTAACAACATTGTTTCGAACTTGATAGAACTCCTCGAAGATCCGCGTCTGATGCTCGACGGCGATTCCGACGCCGGTATCGACTACTTCAACCGCGATACGCCCGCCGCGCCTTCGCGCGCCGACCACGATGCCGCCTCGGCGCGTATAACGCACCGCATTGGCAACCAGGTTTCGGACGATGCGCGTGAAGAGCGCGGGATCGCTGTCGATGGCGAGATGCGTCGTCACAGTCGCGAACGAAAGACCGCGCGCGACGGCCTGCGGCGCGAATTCGCTGGCGATCTGTGCAAGCAGTGGCGCCAAAGGGACGCTCTGTCGTTCCGGCCGCAGAACGCCGGCTTCCAGGCGCGACAGGTCTAGAAGTTGGCCGAATTGCAAATCGAGCGTCTCGGCGGCCTGCTGCACGCTGCCGACTAGACCGCGCCACTCGGTGTCCTTTGCGCGCGCCGCGAGCGCGGCAACGTAGAGGCCGAGCGCATGCAGGGGTTGGCGCAGGTCGTGGCTTGCCGCGGCGAGAAGCTGGCTTTTCGCGCGATTGGCGGTCTCGGCGGCACTGCGCGCCTCTTGCGCTGCGCGGCTGCGCTGGCGAAGCTCAGCGATCAGGTCGACGTTTTCGTAGCGCATCGCGAGCGATTGCGTCAGCACGTCGTTCAGGCGATGTCCGAATCCAACAACGAATGCGAGCACGACGGCCATCACGAATGCCGTGAACAGGTGCACCGAATCGCCGACCAGCGCGACACGCACGATCAGTGGAACCAGCGCCGGCAGAACGAAACCGTAGAACGACGGCCGATATACGGCGGTGAGATTGAGGCCGCCGAGCGCCACGCCGAACATGCACACGATCAGCAGCGCCTCGTGCGGCGGCGACGCAGGGTACGTGACCCATCCCGCGATACCCCACAGAACGCCGGCCAACGTCGATCCCACGGTCCAATAGCGGCCCCAGCGAAACGCGGCGGCGGTCCCGGGACGCAGGCGACGCCACGCTCGCGCGAGCCCGCCACGCCAGCCTTGATTGAGCGCAATCAACACCAGCCAGCCGATCATCGGGCCGGCGGCGACGTAATCCCACATGACGACGCACAAGATGACGGCGCCGAGTCCCATCGACATCGACGTGAGATGCCAGCGTGAGTAAAGCGTGGCAACTTGATCGGCGCGCGCACGCGCGATCAACGCTGGAGCGACGGACGAAAGTGGCGACATCGCGGATGACGAGGCAATGCAACTGCCGAGGCCGGCGCTATCGCCGTTCGGCAAGCGCATCGACCGCGACGCCGCGGCGCGTGAGCTCGACGATCGCCTGCGAGCGCGAGTGGACATTCAGCGCCTTCAGAATCGCGCTGACGTGCACTTTGACGGTGCCTTCAGACAAACGGAGATCGCGGCAAATGAGCTTGTTCGGCTTTCCCTGGACCAGCAGCTGCAGCACTTCCGCCTGGCGCTGCGTAAGGCCGAGTCCTTGCGTGGGAATATTCGCCACGTACGCGTTCCCGCGCGCAATGTCCACCGTTACGCCTCGCGCCCCTGCAAGAACTGTCCGAATGGCGTCGAGCAGTGCGTCGGAGCTCGCAGTCTTGGAAACGTAGCCACGAGCGCCTGCCGCAAGCGCGGCGCCTACGGTCGCGCGGTCGTGCGTCGCGGACAACACGATGATCGGGAGACAGGGATAATCGAGTCGCAATTCCGCGAGCAGATCGAGCCCGCGCGCACCAGGCAGTGTGAGGTCAAGCAGCACCAGTGCGCAATCCGGATAGCGCGCCAGCGCAGTGAGCGTCTGTTCGCGATTGACCGCCGCGATCACGTCGAAGCGAGGATCGACGTGCGGCAGCGACTCCTCGAGCGCACGAACGATGAGTGGATGATCGTCGACGACCAGAATCCTGCTTAACATGAACAATAGCTTGTAAGATCAGCGTGTTATCCGTAGAGTATGACCGCTATTTGTACCGTGATACCCGCTTTTGTACCCGCAAAGCGGTGCCGAT
>DASPYC010000539.1:0-11116 GCA_035636955.1 Casimicrobiaceae bacterium | reverse complement strand
GCGCCGACCGTTTTGCATGTATAAATGAGAACGATTCGCATTACCCTTAGTGTTATGCCGCCGCAAGGCGGGGCAATATCGGCGGGAGGAATTGTGCTGCAGATTCTGATCATCACGATGCGCGAAGGGATCGAGGCATTCCTCATCGTCGCGATCACCGCGGGGATTCTCCGGCAAACGAGGCGCGCCGCGCTGCTTCCCGCGCTCTACTGGGGTACGGGCGTCGCGATCGGCGTCAGCTTTATCGCCAGCTGGTTTTTCGCGCAGGCTGAAAACAAGCCGCTTTGGGAAGGCTTCCTCGCGGCGGCCGCCGCCATCATGGTCGTGACGATGACCGTCTACATGTGGCGGACGGCGCGCACGATGCGCAAATCGATCGGCACGCGAATCGACCTCGCAACCAAGGACAAGGTGACGACGGCGGCGTGGTGGGGCGTGTTCGTTTTCGTGCTGCTGATGATCGTGCGCGAAGGCATGGAGACCGCGTTGTTGCTGTCCACGCTGCTCTTGCAGCAAGGCGAGCGCAATCTGCTGGTCGGCGCGTTGATCGGCGTAGCCTGCGCCGCGTTTCTTGCCTGGGCTTGGACGCGTTACGGCCGTCGCATCAACCTCACCCGGTTTTTTCAGGTGACTGCGATCTTCCTCCTGATCTTCTCGCTGCAGCTCGTCATCTACACGCTGCACGAATTCTTCGAGGCCGGCGCGGTGCCGCTCGTCGACAACGAGTTCTGGCACGTGGCGACCGAGCCGTACGGTCCCGAAGGCGTCTATGGACAATGGCTCACCTACCTGATGGTGCTGATTCCCGCGGGATGGCTTTGCATCGCGTGGCTCAAGGATCGTGTCTTCACGCCGTCCACCGCACACTAACGCAGCAAACGAGCCGCCTATGTATATCTGCCTCTGCAACGCCATCACCGATCGCGACATCGTCAAGGCCGCCGAGCAAGGCGCGCGCTCATCCGAGGATCTCGCGCACAATCTCGGCGTGGGCCTCGGTTGCGGGCGCTGCACATCGTGCGCAAAATCCCTGTTGGGCGAAACGCTCGCCCGTCTCGCATGCGCGCCGTCACAGGCGGCGTGATCGAGCTGACGACCGACAGCGGCCTGTAGCAGGGGAGAACGAGGATGAAGGGCGACACCAATGTGGTCGCGCGGTTGAATGCCGTATTGATGAACGAGCTGACGGCGATCAACCAGTATTTCCTGCACGCGAAGATGTTCGACCACTGGGGGTTCGAGCGTCTTGCGCAATACGAGCGCAAGGAATCGGTCGACGAGATGCGCCATGCGGAAAGCTTGATGGAGCGCATCCTCTTTCTCGAGGGTCTGCCGAATCTCCAGGATTTGCACAAGCTACTCGTTGGCGAGACGGTGCACGAGGCGCTCGATTGCGATTTGAAGCTCGAGCTCGCTGCCCACCCCTTGTTGAAAGACGCGATCGCCGACTGCGAGCGCGTCGGCGACTATGTGAGCCGCGATCTCTTCCGCCGCATTCTCGATGCGGAGGAGGGACACATCGATTGGCTCGAGACGCAGCTCGAACTGATCGACAAGGTCGGTATCGAAAATTACCAGCAGTCGCAGATGAAGGAGCAGGCTTAGACCATGGCGGCGCGCGCGGACCCCGACGCGTTCGCAGCGAATTTCAGTTCCGCGCCATCGGAGCCCGTTGTGAATGCATCGATTGCGTCGCCTCGCGTGGTGACGAGCGATGCGCTGTTGCGCGGCGAATCGCAGCTCGCGATCCTGCATGACCGCACCGTCTATTTTCTGCGCCGAACACGTTTCGGGAAATTGATTCTGACGAAGTAAGCGCAAGCCCACGCGGGCCTCACGCTCGCACCAGCCAGCCGACGAGGCGCCGCGAAAAGTCGCACCCTCTCTCGTCCGCCAGCCATCCGTTCAACGGCCGCCTGCCTCATCGCGGCCGGTCGCGACATGGCAGGGGACGCAGGATGGAACGACGACGACTTTTCGCCAACGGTGCGCCGTGCGCTCTGGCGGCACTGATTTCGCTCGGTCCGGTCTTCGCCGACGAAGGCCGATCCGGCGATCCGACGCCAGTCAATCTGGGCGCGCAAATCTTTGCCGATCCGGGCCTTTCGGCCTCAGGCGACCTCGCTTGTGCGACGTGCCACGACCCGGCCAACGCCCATGCGCAGAGCAACGATCTACCGGTACAGTTGGGCGGCGCGAATCGCGACGTGCCCGGCTTTCGCGCCGTGCCGTCGCTCCGCTATGTAAGCTTCACGCCGAAGTTCGCTTTCGACGACGAAGGGACGCCGAGCGGAGGATTCGACCGCGACGGACGTGCGAACGACCTGATGGCGCAGGCGATCCGGCCGCTGTTCTCCGCGCACGAGATGGCGAACGAAAGCATCGAAGCGCTGGTCAGTCGTTTGGCAGGCGCGCGCTACGCCGGCGACTTCCGCGCGGTATTCGGTCAGCGAGTCTTCGAAGATCACGACGCGACGCTGCGCGCGCTGCTGTTCGCCTTGGCGCAATACCAGAAATCCGATCCGGATTTCCAGCCGTTTGATTCCAAGTACGACGAGTTCCTGCGTGGCAGCCTCCGGCTCTCGCCGGCGGAGCTTCGGGGACTCGCACTATTCAATCGAGCGGACAAAGGCAATTGCGCCGCGTGCCATCCGAGCGGCCGCGATCCCAATGGGGAATTGCCGCTCTTCACCGATTTCAGCTACGACAATCTCGGCGTTCCGCGCAATCCGCGCATCGCTGCCACACGGGCGGCGGGCTACCTCGATCTTGGCCTGTGCGGGCCTGATCGCACCGATCTCGCCGACCAACGCAATCTCTGCGGCGCGTTCAAAGTTCCGACGCTGCGTAACGTCGCGACACGCCGTGTGTTCTTCCACAACGGCCGCTTCACGACATTGCGCGATGCACTGCGATTTTATGTCCGGCGCGACACCGACGCTGCGGCGTTCTACCCGTTGGCTGCCGATGGGACCGTGCAGAAGTTCGACGATTTGCCTGCGGAGCTCGCCGGCAACGTGAATACCGCCGAAGTGCCGTACGACCGCAAGCCCGGCGAAGCACCGCGCTTGTTCGAAGACGAGATCGCCGACCTCGAGGCGTTCCTGAACACCCTCACCGACGGCTACCGCTTGCCGTCGAACCTACGAAAATGAAAAAAGAGGCAATGCCATGGATCCAGTCCGCATTCGCCGACCGCGTTTCGCTCGCTCATTCACGCTCGCCTTGGTCTCGGCCGCGACGGCCGCCACGCCGATGGCGCACGCCGACGAGGCGCAACTACGCGCGGAAATCGCCGAGCTTCGCGCGCAGATCGCCGAAATGAAAGCGCAGATGAAGACGATCGTCGAGCAAGGAAAAGCGTCACCGCGCGCGCCGACTGCCGCGGCAACGACGGCGCCAGCCGAGCTCGCCACCCGTATCGAGAAGCTCGAGGAGACGGTCGCCAAGGAAACGGCGCGTGGAAGCGATACGACGCTCACGAGCTACGGTGAAATCGCGCTCTCCCGGCCGCGTTACGACGCGAACGAGACGCAAGCCGACCTCGTACGCGCGGTGATCGGTTTCGGCCATCGCTTCGATGACAAGACCCGCGTCTACGGCGAATTCGAATGGGAGCATGCGGTTACGTCGGCCGACGACCACGGCGAAACCGCCGTCGAACAACTCTACGTGGAGCGCAAGCTGACCGATCACTTCGGCGCCCGCGCCGGACTGATGCTGATTCCTCTGGGATTATTGAACGAGAGCCACGAGCCGACCGCGTACTACGGCGTATTCCGCAACTTCGTCGAGACGGCGATCATTCCGACCACGTGGCGCGAAGGCGGGCTGGCCGTTTATGGCAACACCGATGCCGGTATCAGCTGGAACGTCGGCGTCACGACCGGGTTCGATCTTTCCAAATGGGATCCCACGTCCGACGAAGGCCGCGAATCGCCGCTCGGCAGCATTCATCAGGAACTGCAGCTTGCGCGGGCGCGCAACTTGTCCTTCTATGCGGCGGCCAATTATCAGGGCGTTCCCGGATTGACGGTCGGCGGCGGCGTCTTTACCGGCAAGGCCGGACAAGGCGCCACAGACTTCGCCGCGCCCAATGCACGGGTCACGCTGTGGGAAGGACACGCGCGTTGGCAAACGGGTCCGTTCGATCTACAGGCCCTCTACGCCCGCGGCACGATCACCGACACCGAGGCGCTTAATCTCACATTTGTCGGCGATCCGACGCCGGTACCGAAGTCATTCTGGGGCGCATACATGCAAGGCGCGTGGCAAGCGTGGTCGAAGGGCGACTACGCATTGACGCCGTTCGCGCGTTACGAACGCCTCAACACGGCGTCGTCCTATGCGCCGGTGCCCGAAGGGCTCGGTGTGCCGGCGTCACCGACCGAAGCCGTGTGGACGATCGGCGCGAACTTTAATCTCGGACCGAACGTGGTGTTCAAAACGGATTACCAAAAATTCAAGGTCGATTCTTCGCGTGATCGATTCGATCTCGGCATGGGATACGCGTTTTGACTGAATTCTCGACTCGGCGCTCGCGAAGGAGCCGCCCATGCGGCATCAGTGGTTGATCCCGGCCGCGGGTTTCTCGGTGATCGCGCCCGCAGCGCAGATCGCGTATTGCGCCGAGTTCATGAGCGTCGCCGACGCGCAGAAAGCGGCATTCGCGGATGCCACCGCATTCGAGCCCGTCGTGATTGCCGCCGACGTGAAAGCGGCGATCGCAAGTACAGCGGGCCGCTTCGACGTTGAGCCGAAGGTCTGGCGCGCTCGCGGTGCGAACGGCGCGCTCGGCTGGTTCATCGTCGACGAAGTGATCGGCAAACAGGAGCTCATCACCTACGCGCTTTCGCTCGATGCGAGCGGCGCCGTCAAAGCGCTCGATGTGCTCGTCTATCGCGAATCGCACGGCGATGCAATCAAGCTTCCGGCCTGGCGCAAACAGTTCCTCGGCAAACGCGCGACCGATCCGGTGCGGCTCGACACCGACATCCGCAATGTCTCCGGCGCGACGCTTTCCTGCCGCCACGTCACTGACGGCGTACGCCGCTTGCTGCTTGTCCATGAACGCGCGTTGTCCCGCGGATGACGCGAAGTGGAAGACACGGCGGGCGCAGCCCTGGCTGGGCACGCTCGTCGACATCGGTGCGCACGCCCATTCGGAGCGTGCGCTCGCCGAAGGAATCAACGCGGCGTTCGCGGCCATCGCGCGTGTTCATCGCACGTTGGGAGGCCATGATGCGATGAGCGAGCTGACCCGCGTCAATCGTCGTGCCGTGCTCACGCGACAAGCGATTTCGACGGACCTCCGCACTGTCCTTGCGTGCGCGCTCGCGCTCGCCGCGTGTTCCGACGGCGCGTTCGATCCGACCGTAGGTGGAGAGCTGATCGCGCTCGGCTTGCTTCCGCCGCTCGCTCGTCACGATCGCGGTGCAACGTGGCGTGATGTCGTATTGGACGAAGCGGGCGTGGCGTTCAAGCGACCGCTCGTGCTCGACCTGAACGGCATCGCGAAAGGTTATGCGGTCGATTGCGCTATTGCGGCGCTGCGCGATGCCGGCGTAACGCGCGCGTGCGTCAATGCCGGCGGCGATCTCAGGGTTTTCGGGTCCGCGACCGAGACCGTGCACGTGCGCACGGGCGGCGCGCAGAGCGTGATGATTCCTGTGATCGAGATTCGCGACGGCGCCGTCGCGAGCAGCGCATACGGTGGTCAACGCCGCCGCATTCGCGGCCGGATGATCACGCCCTTAATCGAGCCGCGCGCCGGGCTTCCATCGATGACGACACGGACCGTGACCGTGGTTGCGCCAACGTGCATGATCGCCGATGCGCTCACCAAGGTCGTTGCGTTGAATGGCCGGCGCGCCGAAAGCGTAATGGCGCGGTATGGCGCGGGTGCGGCGATTCTCTCGCCCGCCAAAGGCCGCTGGCGCTGCACGCGTCTGCCGCGGGTCGGTCCGCACGATGCTTGACAATCCGCGGGTCGAGCGCACGCGGCTGCGACGTCCGGCGCGTTGGTCGCTCTACGCCACGGTCATCGTCCTGATCGGCAGCGGGCTCGGATGGTTAGCCGCGCACTACGTCGCCGACATCGGCGCCGCAAACACTGACGATCTGCGGCGCCTTGCCATCGAAGCGTTGGCGCTGAAAGTTCATGGTGCGGCGGCGTTCGCGGCACTGATCGCGCTCGGTGCGATGTTCCCGTATCACGTTCGGCGCGGCTGGGCGCTGTCACGCAATCGCGTGAGCGGCTCGGCCGTTATCGCGACGCTCGGCGCGTTGACAGTGACCGGCTATGCGCTTTATTACCTCGTGAACGAGGCCAATCGCGCGTCTTTCTCATTCGCCCATTGGTCGATCGGACTTGCGTTTGCGCCGCTCTTCGTCGCGCATGTCGTGATCGGGCGCCGTGCGAGCGAACGGCGTGCCCGGCACAAGGCGCGTGGCGTCAGGAAGAGGGCAGCGGCGCATTCTTCGGCCAGATGAGCCACATGCGGCCATCCTGCCGCATCCGCCCGGCTTCACGGCCCGCCGCGTCGCCGAATCCCCAGAAGAAATCCGCGCGCACCGGTCCGCGGATCGCGCCGCCGGTGTCCTGCGCCATCACCAGCCGTTCGAGCGGCCGCGTTGACAACGGGTACGTGGTCGACAGGAAGATCGGCGCACCTAGCGGAACGAAACGCGCATCAACCGCGACGGTTCGCTCGGCCAAGAGCGGCACGCCGAGCGACCCGATCGGTCCATCGATCGCCGCATCAAGCGAGCCCGGCGCGGGCGGCGGAATCTCGCGGAAAAAAACATAGCTCGGGTTCTCGTCGAGCAATGCGGGAAGGGCGTCGGGATGCGCGCGGCCCCAGGCCTCGATCGCTTGCTTCGATGCGCGCTCCGGTGTGAGGTCGCCGCGCTCGATCAGCACGCGCGCGATCGAGCGAAACGGATGACCGTTCTGATCGGCGTAGCCGACGCGCATCACGCTGCCGTCGTCGAGCTTGATCCGTCCGGAACCCTGGATTTGCAGGAAAAAAGCATCGACAGGTTCGGCGACGAACGCGATCGCGCTGCCGGCGACGAGCGCATTGCCACGCTCGATATCCGCACGAGCCCAATACGGCACGACACGCCTGCCTTCGATGCGGCCGCGCACACGCTTGTCCTTGAGCTCCGGATAAAGGGCGCCGAGATCGACGATCAACAGGTCGTCAGGAACGCCATAGAGCGGCGTACGAAATTTCTCGGTCGCGCTGCGCGATCCCGCGAGCAATGGTTCGTAGTATCCGGTGACTAGGCCGACATCGGTGCCACCGGCGGCGCTGATTTGGTATACGCTAAAATTGCTTTCGAAATATGCGCGAACCGCGGCGCTGTCGTTGCCGTTGACCGAAGCCGCGGCGGAACAAGGCGCTTGCCAAAGCGATTGCGCCGCCGAGGCGGCTGTCAATGCGCGGCAACCGACGATGAATGCAGGCCATGCGGCTTCGACATGATCGTCGCGCCATCCGGGCAGTGCGTCGAAGCGCGCGGGAGAATACGCGGCGTGCGGCACCGGCGGCGGAGCGGGCGGCGTAATCGGGGGCGCAACCTGGCAAGCGGCCAGCATTGACGCGAGGATAAGGGCCGCAACGCGAACGTACCGAACGAACGGATGCACGATGGAATGGATCTATCTCGAATCGGCGATCGCGCTGGCGCTGTTGATCGCCATCGTCTGGTGGACCGCGGCTGCCCGGCGCAAGCCCGATCGCAACGAGCCGCCGCCGACGCGCGGCAGCGAATGATGGATGGCGATCAATGCAGCGTGCGCGGGACGGAGAGCGTGAACGACGGAATCGGCGCATCGAACGTGCGCCCGTCCTCGCCGACCATCTGGTACGTGCCGCGCATCGTGCCCACCGGCGTCGGGATGCTGGCACCGCTCGTGTATTCGAACCTCTCGCCGGGTTTCAGTACGGGCTGCTGTCCGACGACGCCCAATCCTTTCACTTCCTGCACGCGGTGATCGCCGTCGGTGATGTACCAATGGCGGCTGATCAACTGCGCCGCGACGGTGCCCGTGTTGATGAGCGTGATCGTGTACGCGAATACGTACTGGTGCTTCGTCGGATCCGATTGATCGGGCAGGTACGCCGATCGCGGCTCCACCGTGATCTCGTAGCGCTTTTCGTCCACCATCCGTGTATCGTGCGTTCGTTGCAACGTCCCGCCAGATTATAGTCTCATGAAGACGCCGGTCCGGATTGCGCCCTCGCTCTTGTCCGCAGACTTCGCGCGCCTCGGCGATGAGGTTCGTGCGGTGATCGAAGCGGGCGCCGATCTCGTGCACTTCGACGTGATGGACAATCATTACGTTCCGAATCTCACCGTCGGTCCGCTCGTGTGCGCGGCCGTGAAGCCACATGCGAGCGTGCCGATCGACGTTCATTTGATGGTGAAGCCGGTTGACCGTATCGTCCCCGATTTTGCGCGGGCGGGCGCGTCATTCATCAGCTTTCATCCCGAAGCGTCTGAGCACATCGATCGCACGATCGGGCTCATCCGCGAGCATGGTTGCAGTCCGGGGCTCGCGTTCAATCCGGCGACGCCGCTGGATTGGCTGACCTACGTCATCGATCGCCTCGATCTGGTCCTCATAATGTCGGTGAATCCGGGCTTCGGCGGCCAGTCGTTCATACCGTACACGCTCGACAAATTGCGTGCGGCGAGAATAAAAGTCGACGCCGCGATCCAACGCACCGGCCGCGAAATACTGCTCGAGGTCGACGGCGGCGTGAAGGCGGACAACATCGCCGCGATTGCCGCCGCGGGGGCTGACACATTCGTTGCCGGCAGCGCGATCTTCGGCAGCGCCGACTACGGCGCGACGATTGCGGCGATGCGCGCGGCCGCGACGGACGCGCGGAAGATGGAATCGTAAAATGATATAGTCGTCGCGCCCTTCCCGTTGGCGCACGCTATCCTGCTCGCAATGCCATTCGACACTGTTTTCTTCCACGGCTGCCGCGCATCCGCGCGGCGATGGCGTATCGGTTTGGGGCGCGCCCTCCGACGCGCCTGACGAAGCGTCCGCGCCGCCGACCTTGCAGAGGCGGCGCTTCCGAAGAAGCAAGTCGAGCGAGGCCGTCGCATGATTTCCGAAGCCGAATTCCGCGCATTTGCCGCGCAAGGGTTTAACCGCATTCCCATGGTTCTCGAATCGTTCGCGGACCTGGACACGCCGCTTTCGCTTTATCTCAAGCTCGCCAATCAGCGCTACACGTTTCTGCTGGAGTCCGTCGTCGGCGGCGAGCGGTTCGGCCGCTATTCCTTCATCGGATTGCCTGCGAAGATCCGCATCCGCGTGCGCGGCCGTCACCTCGACGTGGAGGACCGCGGTGGAATCGTCGAGCGTTTCGACGGCGATCCTCTCGCATTCCTGCGTGATTTCATGCAACGCTTTCGCGCGGCGCCGCTGCCGGGCCTGCCGCGCTTCTGCGGCGGTCTGGCCGGTTATTTCGGCTACGACACTGTTCGGCACATCGAGCCGCGCCTCGCGGCACATCGTTATGCCGAGGGAGGCGATCTCGACCAACTGCCCGACATGCTGTTATTGCTGACCGACGAGCTCGCGGTCATCGATAACCTCGCCGGGAAAATCTCTTTGATCGTCTATGCGGATCCTGCGCAGGCCGACGCCTATTGGACCGCGAAGGACCGGCTGCACGCATTGCGTCAACGCTTGCGAATGCCGGTGACGATTCCCTTCCAGACCGCGAGCGCCGTGACGACGCCGGAAAGCGAATGCGGCGCCGACCGTTATCAGGCGGCCGTGCGGCGGGCGAAGGAATACATCGCCGCGGGCGACATCATGCAAGTCGTGCTGTCGCAACGGATGAAGCTGCAGTTCACCGCATCGCCGCTGTCGCTGTACCGCGCGCTGCGCTCGCTTAATCCGTCGCCGTACATGTTCTATTACGACTTCGGCGATTTTCACGTCGTCGGCGCTTCCCCCGAAATTCTCGTGCGCAAGGAAGGATCGACGGTGACGTTGCGGCCGATCGCAGGCACGCGCCCGCGTGGCGTTACGCGCGTTGCCGACGATGCGTTCGCCGCCGAGCTTGCCGCTGACCCGAAAGAGCTGGCCGAGCACGTGATGCTGCTCGACCTCGGCCGCAACGACGTCGGCCGCGTCGCGGAGATCGGCGGCGTCCGCGTCACCGAGCAAATGACGATCGAGCGCTATTCGCATGTGATGCATATCGTCTCGAACGTAGAGGGCAAACTGAAAGACGGACTGTCGAGCTTCGACGTGCTCGCAGCGACATTTCCCGCCGGTACGGTAAGCGGCGCACCCAAGGTGCGTGCGATGGAAATCATCGACGAGCTCGAGCGGACTCCGCGCGGCGTCTACGCAGGCGCTGTTGGTTACATCAGCTTTCAAGACGACATGGACACGGCAATCGCGATTCGCACCGCGGTGTTGAAGGACGGCATGCTGTACGTGCAAGTCGGCGCCGGCATCGTCCACGATTCGGTGCCCGAGGCCGAATGGCATGAAACGCAGAACAAGGCGCGTGCCGTCTTGCGTGCCGCGGAAATGGTACAACTGGGACTTGACGATGCAGCGTGAACCTGCGTCACACTGTCGGCGGATCGCTGACAGACGCGAAGTGAACGTGGCGCTATAGTTTTGTTACAACGTTGCATTCCGCCAGCGCCGTGTGTCCTGCGGCGGCATGGTCGGCCTAAATATGCGTTCGCGCGCAACTTCGGGCGACAACGCCAAGGAAAGATCTCATGGAAAAAGCCAACATGACTCGCGCCATGCGAGACTTCATCCAATCGACATTGCCGGGTTTCCCGATGATCCCCGAACCATCGGGCCGTCTACTGCGCGGACCCGCGCCGGTCGATCGCGAGCGCGCACGCGCGGCGTGCGCGCCAATGGGCGTGTTGACCACCGTCGTCGTCACCGAAGACGCGAACAAGCGCCGCCGCACGTGGTACATCGTCGATCCGGATCCTTAGCTTGCGCATCATTACGCAGCGCAGGGCTTTGAGCTCGTCGACGGATGCAAAGTGCTGATCGACGCCGAAGCGATGCGGCCAGTCGCTTTGATCGACCTCGATCCGGGCG
>DASPYC010000538.1:0-4951 GCA_035636955.1 Casimicrobiaceae bacterium | reverse complement strand
CAGCTTCCTGGAAGGCGAGTAGCAGTCCGTCTCTGAGCGGAGGCAGCGGGCAGGGCGCGTCTCCGCGCTCCGCAGTCCGCAAACATCCGCCTACGGGTACCCGGCGCGGCCGTGAGCGTCGACCCAACGCCGCGGACACGGCCGCGCCACCCGTTACGGCGGATGCGGCCTAGTCGCGCTCGCCGCGCCCTGCCCGCTGCCTTCGAAGCATTGTTCCGATTCGATGCACTGCGACGCGCCGATCGATTTGACCGCTTCGAATCACGACGACGCGTCGAAGCGGGTGAGCCGTTGCGCGAGGGGCGCCTGTGGCGCAGTCGGCGAAGCGGGCGGCGCGGCGAGGAAGTCGTTGGGTCGACGACGAAGCCGCGCCGAGATGTCCCGCTTTGACGACGTGGGTGCGCCACGCCGAAGCCCCGAGCGCAATGGCTCATCCCGCTTCGACCAATGAAACGCTAACCGCCGCCAACCGCCGCAACGATCTCGAGCTTGTCGCCCGCGAGAACATGCGTGTCCGCGTAGCGACTCTTGGGAACGATCTCGCCGTTGCGCTCGACCGCAATGCGCTTGCCCTCGAGGCCAAGCGCGCGAATCAGCGCCGCAAGGTCGGTGGCTGACGTTTCAATGACGCGCGTCGCGCCGTTAACAGTGACTTCCATTCGACTCGATCTGATTACCAGCTACGATCGATATTTGCGCAGCGCCTCGCGCATGAATCGAAGTTGTCGTTCGAAGCGCGTGCACTTCTCGCAGACCGCAAGATGCATCCGGAGTTTCCAGCGCTCGAAGGCGGACAACGGGCGATCCTGCCCCTGGGAGACGACGCGAGTGGCATCCTTGCACGACAGCAGGTGCCCTAGAATGTGGTTGATCGATCTCATGTTGGTTCGCGCATGCCGGGACGCGGAATTCCCTGAGCTAACCGCTCCCCTGGCCCACAAACCAGTTCCGCTCCAGGCACTGCCTTAACGCCATCCTGGCCCGATACAGGATGACCCATAGGTTATTCGCCGTAATCGTCAATTCCTTACAAATTTCGTCGGATTCAAGCTCCATGACCTCGCGCATCACGAATACCCGGGCGGTGTTCGGCGGAAGCTTTTCGAGACAGATTTCCATGATGTCGAAAAACTGATTCCGCGATAGCGCATTTTCCGGGTCGCCCCAGTCGGCAGGCGGCGCCACCCAGCCGCCGTTGTCCTTGAACAGCGGATCGAAGTCGTCGAGATCGGTTTCATCGTCGAACGACGCCTGGATGATGGGCTGCCTTTGCTTCTGTCGAATGGCATCGACGATTTTGTGCTTGAGGATTCCGGTAAGCCATGTTTTCACGCTGGACTTGCCGGTGAATCCGGCTCGCGCGCTCAACGCGGCCAGGAGCGTTTCCTGCACGACGTCCTCGGCCAGGTCCGGATCGCGGAGCTGCAAATGCGCAACACGCAGCAGGTACCGGCGATGCATATCGAGCTCGGCGGTGAATGTGGCGTTATCCATTGTTTTAGAGATGACGAGCGGGCAAACGGCAAAATCTTAGCTGAAACGGTAGCGCGCCTGTGGCGGCGCTGACGCCATTGTGGCCGCCTTGCATTCTGCGCTACGCTGTTGTAGCCGGGGGCGTGCGCCATCGCTTCGGCGCGTAGAGGGCATATTTCTAACTTACCGGACTCAATGTCGCCATGGCTACGCTCGTCGTCGGTCTGGTTTTTTTTCTGGGCATTCATCTGTTGCCGGCGTTTACGGGCTTCCGCGGCCAACTCGTGGCGCGATGGGGCGAGCGACTCTACAAGGGCCTTTTCACGCTCGTGTCGTTCGCCGGATTGGCGCTGATCATCATCGGTTACGCGATGGCGGATCGCGGCCGCCAGCTGTTCCCGCCGCTGCCGTCAGCAATCGCGGTCGCGCCCTACGCGATGGCAATAGCGTTTGCGCTCTTTGCAGTGGCCAACATGCGCGGTCATCTGCGGCAAACGCTCAGGCACCCGATGTTGATCGGACTCCTCATCTGGTCTGGCGTGCATCTGCTCGCCAATGGCGACGCGCGAGGCACGGTGCTCTTCGGCGCGTTCTTCGCTTACGCCATCGTCGATCTCTTTTCCGTCGTGCAGCGCCACGCGGTGAAGGCCTTCGAGCCCGCCGTGCGGCACGACGTGATTGCCGTCATTGCCGGAATCGTCATCGCGCTCGTCTTCATGACGTTCCATCGCATTCTTTTCGGCGTTCGCGTTGTGCCGTTCGGCATCTGAATCGCGCCACAGCGCGCCAACAATTCCTTTCAAGAATCCCGCCGCGATTGCGGCACGGCGACGTTTGTCGATCGGTTGTCGAAATGTTGCAAAAGTTGTTCACCGCGAAATGCCGTTCGCGATCACGCACGCCACGCGCGTGCAATTTTCGGACTTCGTATCGGCGTTTGTCTGATAGACATCCTCGAACGTCATTACGTAGGCTCACTGCGCCGTGTATCGGCACGTGGCGGCGCCAACGTCGATTAGCGTCAGCGCGCGAGCACAAGAGCTTCGCAGAAGGCTCCTGCGCGTGCGTCTGTTCGGTGAACGCTCCGCCAGCGCAATTCTTCGTCATCACCGGAGGAGAGAATGTCTACATCCAACAGATTTCCAGGTTCGCGCGAAGACGACGCGTGGCTGTCCGACGAGCAGCTCGAACGGTGCGCGCCCGCGGAGAAGGAGCCGTTCGCGGGACCGGTTCCGACGCGAATGATTTCCAACGGCGAATACATGCCGTTTCCGCAGACCGAGAAGCAGCGGCGCGTCGAAGCGCGCGTCAAGGAATTGGCCGACAAAGCAGCGAAAAAGCTCGGCATCAGCCGGCGCCAGTTTCTCAGCAGCGCGAGCGGTTTGGCCGCTTCGTTTCTGGCGATGAACGAAGTGTTTGGGAACACGTTTTTCAAAGTCAGCACCGTTGAAATGTTCGAGCCCGCGGCGGCGGCCGAGAATGGTCCGCCGAAGAACTTGTTCGTCTTCGACGATCAGACGCACATCGTCCGGTCGAGCACCAATACGCCGCAGGGCTTGCGCGCGCTCGCGCAAGGGCCGGGATCGGTATCGACCGGCGCCGGGTTCCTGGCCAATCCATTCAACGGCACGGGCGGCAATCCCGCCGGCGTCGACGAGCTCGGGAACCCGTGGACGCGATGGAATCCCGCGCAGCTCGGGCCCGATTTTCCACCGAACCCCGGGCCGCCGACAACCGTCGCGGGCGAATTCCACTTGGGGCAGTACATCAACCGGATGTATCTGCAAGCACAGACGAGCATCTCGATCATCAGCAACGCGAACATTGCGCTCTTCACGCCGCCGGGCGGAGGCACGCCTGCGCCGGCGACCAACATTCACGACAGCCTCGTGAGCGAAATCCTGACCGGATGGCAGACGGCGCAATGCCGCGACTACATCAACGAGCTCGCCGGGTCGACGCGCGCCCTCGCGCACGGACAGATCTATCCCGGTCCCGGCAACATGGCCGACCCGCTGTTCGGCGATTTCACCCGGTGGCAAATCGAGTTCATGCAGCCCGATTCGTGGAAAGGCTACAACGTCGCATTCGCGGCGAGCGCCGCACCAGGGCTGCCGTTCGCGCGCTGGCGGCTCGATGACGAGGCGATCGCCTATCCCACCTACGCCGTGATCGCAGAAAACAAGGACCAGCTCAAGGAACACCCCGGGTTCTTCAACATCTGCATCCACAAGGGACTGTCGGCAAACGGCACGCAGCCCGGCGGCGCGAACAATCTGCCGAAATTCGGCAATCCCGACGACATGGTCAAGGTCGCCACCGATTGGCCGCAATTCAACTGGATTATTTATCACTCGTGCATCCGGCTGGGCTTCTGGGCGCTGCAAGCGCTGCAGGACCTCGAGAATCTGCCTGGTGCGATGACGCCGACCACCCTCACGGACAGCGATGGGCATACCGTCCCCAACATTCGTTGGTCGACCCAGCTCGCGCAAATCGCTGCGGGCAAGTACGTCGCAGGTGCCGAGCCGTTCTCGACCTCGCCGTCGAGCACGCGGCGGTTGCGGAACATCTACGCGGAGCTCGGGACGACGATGGCGTCGTTGATCGTCACGTTTCCGACCGTGTGGGCGCACTTGATCGGCCAGCTCCTCTACTACATGGGTGAAAACAACATCGTGTTCGGCTCCGATTCGCTCTGGTACGGTGGCCCGCAGTGGCAGATCGAGGCGCTGTGGCGATCGCAGATCCCCGACGATATCGCCGATCGATGGGGATATCCGCAACTGAACGAAGGGGCAAAGCGCAAGATCCTCGGGCTCAATTCCGCACGGCTCTACGGGCTCGCGCCCGCAGCGCCGCAGTATCGAACCGGCAATCTGGCGAGCTATCCGACGGCGCCGGAGCTTCAGTCGGGCGGACGTCTCGACACAGTGCTTCGAGGGCCAGGCTATCCGGAGCCCGTGACGCCGGTCGGTCTTGCCCCCAACGACGACCGATTCGCGAAGCTCAAGCGATGGCAGGAGGAGATGAAAGTCGGTCGCAGCAATGAGCGCTACGGCTGGATGCGAACCGACGTGTGATGGTTGAGCGCGGCCGGCGTGGTTTTAGCGCCGGTCGCGCCATTCTTGTTGTCCGGCTATGCCGACGACAGTCGCGAAAAGTGGTAGCGAGCGAGGGACTCGAACCCCCGACCAAAGGATTATGATTCCTCTGCTCTAACCAACTGAGCTAGCTCGCCGAAAGCCAAAAAATTATAGCGTGATCCGCGACTTGGACCAAGTTGCGGCGCTTTCGCGCGTCATTCCCCGTTCGCCCTAGACGCTGCGCATTCTGCGGTACTCGATTCGCCTTGACTTGATCGTGGCGCGACTCTGGCAATCCTAAAACCAAGCTGAAACCTGTCGCGATTAGAGCGCTTATGTCGCGCGCTCGAATGCATCCGTCGCACGGCGATTGCGAGGTCGCATCCGATCTC
>DASPYC010000537.1:0-1750 GCA_035636955.1 Casimicrobiaceae bacterium | reverse complement strand
CGCAGCGGGGATCTACGGCAAGTGGGAGTCGTCACAAGAGGCCGACTGGTGCCGCAACGATTCTCATCTCCGATTCAAAGAGGCCGATGCCCTTCGGTGCTTACTCATCGTGCTACCGTACCGAGCGAAACGTTGTACCGATCGGATTCATGCCGGACACGCTACATCTGGTTCTCATCCTCCTCGCGGCGGCGGTCGTCGTCGTCGTCGCGTGCCGGCTCGTGCGTCTGCCGCCGATTCTCGGGTATCTGGCGGTCGGCATCGTGCTTGGGCCGCATGCGCTCGCGTGGGTGCCCGACGACTCCGATACGCGTTATCTCGGCGAAATCGGCATTGTCTTCCTGATGTTCTCGATAGGGCTCGAGTTCAGCCTGCCGCAATTGCGCTCGATGCGCCGCGCCGTGTTTGGATTAGGGCTCGCGCAAGTGACGATCACCACGCTCGCCGGCGTGGCAGCGTTGCGACTCGCCGGCTACGACTGGCAAGTCGGACTGGTGCTGGGCGGCATGCTCGCGATGAGCTCGACGGCCATCGTGTCGAAGATGCTCGCCGAGCGGACGGAGCTCGGTACGCCGCACGGTCGCGATGTGATGGGAATTCTGCTGTTTCAGGACTTGGCTGTCGTCGCGTTCCTCATTCTGATTCCGTCGCTTGACGAAAGCGGCAAGGATCTGATGGGGGCATTGAGCGTCGCATTCGCAAAGGCCGCCGTTGTTCTGACGCTGGTTCTTTTCTTCGGCCAGAAGCCGATGCGCGCATGGTTTCATCTCGTTGCCCGCCTGCGTTCGTCGGAGCTCTTCGTGCTGAACGTGCTGCTCGTCACTCTCGGTCTCGCGGCGCTTACCGAGTTCGCCGGACTGTCGCTCGCGCTCGGCGCCTTCGTGGCCGGCATGCTGATCGCCGAAACGGAATTTCGCTATCAGGTCGAGGAGGACATCAAACCGTTTCGCGATGTGCTGCTCGGGCTTTTCTTCGTCGTCGTGGGAATGGCGCTCGACCTGCGCGTCGTCGTCGCGCACGTTGGATGGGTCTTCGTTCTGCTCCTCGTCCCGGTCGTTGCGAAGCTCGCGCTGATCGTGCTGCTTTCGCGCGCGTTCGGGGCGCCGCTCGGCACCGCGCTTCGCACCGGATTTTATTTGGCGCAGGCGGGCGAATTCGCGCTCGTCATGCTTGCGCTTGCGATAGCCAATAAGCTCCTGAGCGACCAGCTTGCGCAAACGGTGCTCGCGGCAATGATCATGTCGATGTTGTCGGCGCCGCTGTTGATCCAGTTCGCCGAGCCGCTCGTGCGCAAACTGACGGCGAACGACTGGCTCGCGCGGGCCGCGCATGTTACGCAGATCGCCGTCCGGTCGATGGCGCGCCAGGATCACGTAATCATTTGTGGCTACGGCCGGAGCGGCCAAAACCTCGCGCGCCTGTTGGAACGCGAGGACATTGCATATATCGCGCTCGACGCCGACCCGCAGCGTGTAAGCGAGGCGGCCGCGGACGGCGGAAGCGTCGTCTATGGCGATGCGAGCCGCCGTGAAGCGCTCATCTCCGCTGGACTCGCGAAGGCACGCGCAGTCGCCATCACGTTTGCCGATACGCCTACCGCGCTCAAGATTCTCCATCACGTACAGCGGGAGCGGCACGATGTGCCGGTGATCGTCCGCACCGTCGACGACAGCGAGCTCGACAAGCTCTATGCGGCCGGCGCAACCGAAGTCGTGCCGGAAGTGCTCGAGGGCAGCTTGATGCTGGCGTC
>DASPYC010000536.1:0-3068 GCA_035636955.1 Casimicrobiaceae bacterium | reverse complement strand
CATTCGCTTTGCGCAGAACCGCGGCACGGTCCAGCTCGGCTTGCGCGCGCGCCAGGGGCTCCTTCGCATTGGGATCCGGCAGGCCGGGATGAACGTCGACGAGCGTGCCGCCGTCACATGGGCTGTCCGAATAGAGGGGCGTTCCGTCCGGCTGCGCGCATCGGTAGATCGATCCCTGCGCGCCAATCGCGATACCGTTGCAAAGCGAGAGAAGCGCTGCTGCGCTGATGCAGGAAATCGTACGGATGATCATGATCGAATCCTCGTCGTGTTTCAGTCTCGTCACGCTGATCGGCGCACCCTTGGCACGCTCCCGGGCGCCCGCGTGTCGAAAAGCGCAAGCGCTTGCGCTGATTCCTGTTCGACCTGCGCGAGCGTGCATCGCTGCGGCGATTTATCCGGACGCCAACGCAGAAGCTTCGTGCCATGGCGAAACCGCCCGCCGCTGAACTGATCATACTGCACTTCGACGACGAGCTTGGTCTTGAGCGGTTGCCATTCGCCGCTGCGCGCGGTGCTCCAGCGACTCGGCCCGCCCGGCGCACGTCCCGTGAAACCCGGCTTCGCCAGCAACTTTTCCAGTGTACGCGTCACAGCGTCTCGTTCGCTTGCCGCAATGTTCGATGCGAATCCCACATGGTGCAGCAGACCGCTGTCGTCGAAAAGTCCCAGCAGCAACGAGCCGACGAGCTTGCTGTTTGTCCCATAACGAAAACCGCCGACGACGCAATCGGCGGTGCGCATCCTTTTGTATTTCTGCATGCCCGTGCGCTCGCCCGACTGATAGGGAAGGTCGACGCGTTTTGCCACGACACCGTCGAGACCGGATCCGAGCACAGCGAACCACGCATTCGCGTCCTTGCGCGAACGCACGGCCGGCGACAGCGAAAACGACGGAACGCGTCGGAATTCGCGCGCCGCAAAACGTTCGAGCGCAACGCGGCGCTGCGAGAGCGGTGCGTCGACCAATGACTTGCCGCGTTCATCGACGAGGAGGTCGAAGACGATGTATAGCGCCGGATGCTCGCGGGACAGTTTCTGGACGCGACTCGCCGCCGGATGGATGCGCATTAGCAATTGGTCGAACGACAGCAGTTTGCCTTCCGGCACGACGAGCTCGCCGTCGAGAACGCAGTGCGGCCCTTCGAGCGCAAGCAACGCATCGACGATCTCCGGAAAATAGCGATCGAGCGGTTGTCCCGCCTTCGAGCGAAGCTCTACGCGTGAGCGATCCTTGAACGCCAAGCAGCGGAAGCCGTCCCACTTGGGCTCGTATTGCCACTGCGGGCCTTCAGGAAGGCTTGCGACGAGCTTCGCCTCCATTGCGGGGTAATCGGGCGTAAGCGGAAGGGCCATTGTGATCTCAATGATGCGCACGACTTAAGAAGCGCGTGAGATCGAAGCGCCCGCGTTTCGCGTTGAGCGGTGCCCAAAGATCACCGCGCTCCGCAAGGCGCGCGGGTACGTTGTCGATGCGAAAATCTTCGGTGGTTACGCCATTTTCAAGCTCGTCCCAGGTAATCGGTGTCGAAACGCTCGCCCACGGCTTCGGGCGCGGCGAGTAGAGCGATGCGAGCGTGCGGCCCCACGCATTCTGGTTGTAATCGACGAGAACATGATTGCGCGGCCGCTTTGCGATCCGATACTCCGCGGTGATAAGCGTGGGATTGCGCTTTGCGAGCATGAACGCCAGCTCCTTCGCTAACGCCCACACTTGCTTCTGCGTCGGTCCCCGCACGATCGGTACGTAAACGTGAACGCCCTTCGATCCCGTCGTCTTGACGAACGAGGGCATGCCAAGCGCCGTCAATGCGTCGCGGACGATGAGCGCCGACGCACGGACGTCGTCGAAGGTTGCGACGGGTACCGGATCGAGATCGAAATGCAGGTAGTCGGGGCGATCGACATCATCGCAGCGGGCGTACCAGGGATTGAGATCGATGCAACCGAGATTGACGAGCCACAGCAGCGATGGCAAATCCTGCACGATCGGGAACGCAATCACGTTCCCCGAACCGTGTGCAATCGAGCAGGTTTCGATCCAGTCGGGTCGGGGCTCCGGCGCACGTTTCATGAAAAAATGTGCGCCCGCCGCTCCGTCGGGATAGCGCTTCATCACCATCGCGCGGTCGGCGAGATGCGGCAACAGCGCCGGCGCGACGTCCGCGTAGTACTGCAGCAAGTGGGCTTTCGTGATGGCAAGATCGCTCCAAAACAGCTTGCGCAAATTCGTGAGGCGGACGTTGCGCCCCGTCACCTTCAATACCATGTCGTCGACGTCTGTCGGGATGACGATGCGATTGGTCGACGTTCCGTGGCGACCGTTGCTTCTCTTTGTGCGCGACGGATGGATCGTGTCCTGGTCGAAGCGGCTTCCGGTCGTGGCAATCCGTGTCGGCGGCATTTCTCACCGTTGCTTGAAGAGTCTTCGGATTCGAATAACATGCTGGCATCGGTTCGTTCGTGTCGCCATCGGCCTATGTCGTATGCCCGCGTAGGCGCAACTCCGAAGAGGACATCCAATGCCCAAAATTAACGTTGATTCCATCCCGAAGCGAACCGGCTCGGGTTATCCGGCCCCGTTCAACGAAAAGGCCGCAGGCCGCATCCGGCAGGCGCTCGGCGATGCAGGCGGACTTTCCGATTTCGGCGTGAATCTGCTGTCGCTGCCGCCGGGGGCATGGTCGAGCCAACGCCATTGGCACACGGCCGAAGACGAATTCGTCTACGTGCTTTCGGGTGAATTGACGCTGGTGACGAATGCGGGCGAAGAAATTTTTCGGGCGGGCGATTGTGCGGCGTTCCCCAAGAATGCGCCGAATGGCCACCATTTCATCAACAAGAGCCATACGCTAGCCACTTGCCTCGAAGTCGGGAGTCGCTCCGATGACGACGTCTGTGACTACCCTGACATTGATCTCCACATCGATGCGAAGGCCGGCTACTACACGCATAAGGACGGAACGCCGTATCCAAGCTCAACCAAGCAAGGCTGATCGTCTAGAATCGGCGGGATGTCGTCTCCCGCATCGAAATCCGAATCTTCTCTCGACGATTCGCGCTGGATC
>DASPYC010000535.1:0-14342 GCA_035636955.1 Casimicrobiaceae bacterium | reverse complement strand
CGAGCTCGTCAACCGCCTCGATACGCCGACGATCACGCACTGGCATGGTTTAGCCGTCGACACGCGCAACGACGGCAGCGGAATGAATTTGATCGGCCCGAGTGAAACCTACGCCTACGATTTCGAGGCGAGCAACCGTAGCGCGCTTTATTGGTATCACCCGCATCCGCACGGGGAAACGGCGCGCCAGATGTACAACGGTCTGTACGGCGCGATCCAACTCGAGGACGACGACGACGATTCTCTGCGTAAGGCGCTCGATCTCGTGCCTGGTCGCACCGAAATCGCTCTGGTGATGCAGGATCGCAGGACGGATTCTTCATATTCGCCGTCCGCCGCCGATTTGATGCACGGCTTCTTTGGCGACGAGCTTTACGTAAATGGCACGCGATGCCCGTATCTCGACGTCGCGTCACGCGTCTATCGGCTGCGCATTCTGAATGCCTGCAACGCACGTACGTTACGACTTGCATTGCGCGGTTCCACCTCGGCACGGATTCCATTTACCGTCATCGGCAACGACGGCGGTTTCTTGCCCGCGCCGCAGCGTGCCGAACAGGTTTTTCTTGCGGCGGCCGAGCGGCTCGACATTCTGGTGGATCTGCGCGATACGGCAGTTGGCGAAATGCTGGTTCTCGAGTCGCTCGCTTTCGATCCGATGCATACCGAGATGGCGGGCGCGGCGGTGACCGATCACAGCGCACACAATCACGCCAGTGCGTGGCCGGAAGGCGCCGCGCGGGCGTTGCTCCAATTACGTGTGCGCGAGCATGTCGACTATGATCGTCGCATTCCGTCCAAGCTCTCCGGCGTTGTCCCGACCGACGTTTCCACTGCGCGCGAGCGGCCGTTTCGGCTGGGCTTCAACAAAGGCCGCTGGCGCATCAACGACCGCGTGTTCGCGATGGGCGAGACGCCGATCGAAGTCGCGCGCGATTCGACGGAAATCTGGCTCTTGCGCAACTACCACACCAGCATGCCGCACGCGATGCATCTGCACGGCTTTCATTTCGAGATACTCGAGCGTGAAACATCACCAGATTTCATTCACGCGCTTGCAATCGACGAGCGTGGCCGACTGGCGGCCGATCTCGGCCGCAAGGACACGGTGCTTGTATGGCCCGGCGAAAGTATTCGCGTGGCGATCCGATTCGCAATGCCTTTTCGCGGCCCACAAACGTACGTATTCCATTGCCACAATCTCGAGCACGAGGACGGCGGCATGATGCTTGGCGTGAAAGTTGCGTGATTCGAGGCACGATGAACACGACCTCCGATCCCATTCTCGCTGTCGCCGTGCGCGCCGCGCGGCGCGCCGCCAGCGTCATCATCGACGCATCGCGCGACTTGCGTCGGCTGCCGACATTTTCCAAAGAGCACGGCGACATTGTCGCAGCAGCGGATGCCGAAGCGGAGAGCGCGATCGTGGCGACGATTTCGGCGGCGTTCCCCGAGCACGCGATTCTGACCGGGGACTCCGGCGAGGTGAAAGCGGGCAACCCGGAGTCGCCGTATCGCTGGATCGTCGATTCGATCGACGGGAGCCTGAATTTCGTGCACGGCTTTCCGTATTTCGCAGTCTCGCTTGCTCTCGCGAAGAACGACGAAATCACGCATGCGGCGATCCTCGATCCGGCGCATGACGAGCTCTTCACCGCGATCAGGGACAAGGGTGCGCAGCGGAACGGCGCACCGATGCGCGTGTCGACGTGCACGCGTCTGTCCGACGCCTTGGTCGGTACCGTCTTTCCAACGCGCAAAAGCCCGGCGCTCCCGAGCTATCTGCCCGTATTCGGCGCGCTCGTCGACCAATGCGCGGGCCTTCTCCGCGCAGGTTCCTGCGCGCTCGATCTCGCGCATCTGGCGTCGGGACGGCTCGATGGTTTCTGGGTCACGAGCTTGCGGGCATGGGACGTTGCCGCAGGTGCACTTCTTGTCAACGAAGCGGGCGGACGCGTCGGCGATTTTGCCGGCGGTACCGAATTCCTGCGAACCAACGAAGTGATTGCGGCTGCGCCCGGCCTCTTCAATCCGCTGCGCGAGGCGATTGTGGCGGCGCTTCCGGCGTCATCGGTCGCATCGCCGCCGACGTCCGCGCGTGGCTCGGCAGCCACGTGATCGCCAGCAGCGTCAGCGCTGCGATTCCCGCCATCACCAATAGCAGCGTTGCAAATCCCGCCGCCTTGACGATCGGGCCGAGCAGCCAAACCGCAAGCGAGCTGACGCCGAAGGCGACCGTGAGCCGCATCCCCGAAACGCGCGAGCGCATCCGATCATCGACATAGCGGACGATCATCGCGTCGGTGAACGGAATCGACCCGAAGACGACGATCATGAAGCCGATCATCAGCACGTACAGAGCCCACCCGTGCGTGGCAGACGCGAGCGCGAACAACGGAATCTGAAACGCGACGATGCCGAAGTACAGCCACTTGAGCGGCACTCGATCGATGAGCGATCCCACGGCGATCTGCGCAAACGAACCGACGACGTAGACAAGCGCGAGCAGTAAGCCGAGCAGCGCCGGATCGGTGACGATGCCGGTGAAGCGTTCACGCAAGAGCTCGCCATTGCCGTTGGTCGTGAAATTGAACAGGAGGCTCGCCGTGACCGATGCAACCGTCAACACTGCAAATACCCGTGCGAGAAGGGCTGGCGGCAGTTCGCGTTGCGTTGCGTCTCGTCGGGCCGGCGCGACCGATTCGACAGGTGCGATGCGCGCGAATGCGATACCGCACACGATGGCAATGAGCGCTGGAACGACGAACGCGGTGCGCCAACCGGCGAATTGAACGAGCAAGCCCGTCGTCGCCGCCGACAGCGCCACGCCGAGGTTACCCGCGAGTCCGTTGACGCCGATCGTGAAACCGGGACGCTTGGCGCCGCGAACGAGCATCGGAATCCCGACGGGATGATAAATCGACGAGAACGCCCCCATCAGCGTCAGCGCCAGCGCGAGCTGCCAGGCGTTTTGAGTCGTCGCGACGAGCAACATCGACGCGCCCATGCCGAAGAAAAACACGAGCATCATCTTGCGCCGGCCCCAGTGATCGCCGAGTCGCCCGGACGGCAGCGAGCCCAATCCGAACAATACGAACGCGCCCACGCCGTAGGGCATCAGATCTTCCCAGCGCGCGATACCGAAATCCACAGCGATCGCGCCGACTGACGTCGCGAAGATCAGAAGGAACATGTGATCGAGCGCGTGCGCAACGTTCAGCAACAGTGCGGTCGATCGCGTTTTCGATAACGTCATGGTTTGGATTCTACCCGCCTAGCTGCTCCAGCTCTGTCGAGAGAGTCTCGGGGATCGTAATACCTGTGACTTGATGGCGCGCGACGAGTTCGCGACGCCGGGTGCCCGGCAAGCGCACGCCGGCATCCTTCATCATCTCGCTGACGATTGCTTCGACGCGCGCGAGATAGACGTCGCGTCCAGCCAATGCATCGGGATCGATGGTGAGAAACGCCTGCCCGAGGTTCGGCTGATTGCCTTCATCGATAAAGAAGGTGTCCGCTTCGAATCCGAACGCGGCGCCAGTTAACGCGCATACAAGAAGCTCGACGACGAGCGCGAGCATTGCGCCTTTTGTCCCGCCCAGCGCGAGCATTGAGCCGGTCAGCGCAGCCTTGGCGTCGGTCGTCGGATTGCCGTCCCGGTCGAGCGCCCATCCGAGCGGAATCGCCCTGCCCTCCTTCGCCGCCATCATCACCTTGCCGCGCGCGACTTCGGAGAGCGACAGATCGACGATCAGCGCAGCGTCAATCTTGCGCGGAAACGTCGCCGCGATCGGGTTCGTACCAAAAATAGGATGACGTCCGCCGGCGGTGGGCATCGCCGCCGGCGAATTGCCGAATGCAAGTCCGACGAGACCGGCGTCCCCGACCGCTCGCAAATGATGTGCGGCAACGCCGAAATGGTGGCTCCGCGTGACGCCGGCGAAGCTGACTCCGAATTCGCGGGCGCGTCGAATCGTCTCCTGCACGGCCAACGCACAAGCGGGAAACGCGAGTCCGTTCTGCGCGTCGACGAGCACGGCACCGCCTTTGGATTTGACGATGATCGGTACCGCATTGCCATCAGCCCGGCCGTTGCGCAAATGCATAGCGTACTGAGGAATGCGTGACATGCCATGCGACGCCAATCCTTGCAACTCAGCATCAACCAATGCTTCTGCGGTCGCGGCGGCCATCGTGGCGTTCGCACCGGCGGACGACAACGCGCGCGTCGCGAGATCAGTCAACGCCGCCACGGAATAGATCGGCATTCGCGTGTTCCGTTAGTTGCGTGCCAACAACGCCACCGCGACTTTTTCGGCGATCAGCACCGAGACGCGAACGTTGGACTCGCGCGTGACACCCGCGACATGCGGCGTCAACAGCAAGTTAGGACAGTGCGCAAGCGGCGACGCAGCAGCAAGCGGCTCGTGGTCGAACACATCGAGCGCGGCGCCGCCCAGTCTACCGGCCCGCAAGGCGTTTGCGACTGCAGCTTCATCGACGACACCGCCGCGTGCGGTGTTGATCAGGATCGCATCGGGTTTCATTTTGGCGAGCGCCGCGACATCGATCAGATTGCGCGTCTCCGGCGTTAGCGGAACATGCAGCGTCACGACGTCGGCTTCGGTAAGCAGTTGGTCCAGCGTTCGTCGCCCTGTCGCCTCGTCGGCCCACACGGCAGACGTCATCGGCAGGTTCGCGTCGAAGCCGACGACACGCATGCCGAGCAAACGCGCGATCCGGCCTGTGACGCGTCCAATGCTGCCGAACCCGATCACGCCGAGCGTTTTGCCGGAAAGTTCACGGCCGTTTGACAGCGCACCACGCGGCCATTCGCCGTCCGCCACCTCGCGCATCGATCCGTATGCACCGCGCAACAACACCATGGCGGCTGTGATCACATATTCAGCGACTGCCTGGGCGTTCGCACCGGTCGCAGGAATGACGGTGATCCCGCGTGCTGCACACGCAGGCACGTCGATGTTGTCGAGGCCTACGCCGAGCCGGCCGACCACGAAGAGCTTAGGCGCGGTATCGATCAGCGCAGCCGTCACTTGCGTTCGATTGCGTACGATCAGCGCATCGGCGTTCGCAAGCGACTGTCTCAATTCCTCTTCGCGTTCAACGAGTGTCTTGTCGTAGTAGACATCGAAGCGCGATGCCAACATGGCGACCGCGCGATCGTCCATGAACTCGCTGATGACGATGCGCACGTCTAGTCGCTCGTCAATTCTGCATGCCCCATTTGCGGACCGTCCGCGCTTCGATGGTACGGAAGACGACGTTTTCGACGAAGAGGCCGATGACAATGACCGTCAGCAAACCAGCGAACACGTTGGGGATCTCGAGCTGGTTCTTGTTCTCGTAGATGAACCATCCCAATCCACCCGATCCCGACGACACGCCGAACACAAGCTCGGCGGCGATGAGCGTCCGCCATGCGAACGCCCAACCGATCTTGAGCCCTGTGAGAATACTTGGAAACGCCGCAGGAATGAGGATGCGCGCGACGTACGACGGCCCGGAAAGTCCATAGTTTCGGCCAACCATGCGAAGCGTATTCGATACCGAAAGGAATCCCGAATGCGTGTTGAGCGAGACAGCCCACAGCACCGAATGGATGATGACGAAGACGATGCTGCCATAGCCCAAGCCGAACCAGATCAATGCGAGCGGCAGCAATGCGATCGCCGGAAGCGGATTGAACATCGATGTCAAGAGCTCGAGCAGATCGGTGCCGATCCGCGACGATATCGCAATGGTCGTCAGTGCCGCAGCGCACAGGATGCCGGCTGCGTACCCGATCAGCAGTACCCGCAACGAAGTAACAGCCTTGGCGAATAGTGGGCCGCCGAAGAGGCCATCGATGAATGCCTCGAACGTCGATGAGAACGTCGGAAAGAGGAGCGGATTGTTGAGCCAGCGCGCATACCCTTCCCAGATCGCCGCCAGCGCGACGAGAATCACGAGCTTGCGCACGTAGCCTACATTGGCGATCCGCTCCCAGGCGGACAGCGGCTTCTCGACCACTCCGAACGCGCCCGATGTCACTGGCTCCCGCAGGATTTCCGGACGCGCGAGGGTCGCTGCGGATTCATCCATGATGATGTGCTTCCTCTTGTTCGACAGCATCGACGAACAGCATTGTATGGATACGCTGCTCGAATGCGCCGCGCGCTTCGCCGTCCATTCCAGGCGCAAGGCCGTTGAGCTCCGCCTTGACCTGTCCGGGATGCGGTGTGAGCAAAAGAATGCGGCTTCCGATCTTGACCGCTTCCGGAATCGAATGCGTGACGAACAACACCGTGAAACGCGTGCCTTCCCAAAGCGTCAAAAGCTCGTCCTGCATTTTGCGGCGCGTCAGCGCATCGAGCGACGCAAACGGCTCGTCCATCAACAGGATATCGGGCTCCATCGCCATTCCCCGTGCGATCGCAACGCGCTGCTTCATGCCGCCCGACAGCGTATGCGGATAACTGTTGGCGAATTTCGTGAGATTCACCTTCGCAATGCACTCTCGCGTTTTCTCCTCCGCGGCACGACCGGTCAGCCGTCCGCTGGAGTCAAGCGCGAAGAGCACGTTCTCCTGCACGGTGCGCCATGGCAGCAGCTGATCGAATTCCTGGAACACCATCATCCGGTCGGGCCCGGGGCGTCGAATCACTTCATCCTTGAGACGGATCTCGCCTTCGACCGGTTGCAGATAGCCGCCGACTGCCTTCAGCAATGTCGATTTGCCGCATCCCGACGGCCCGAGCACGACGAAGCGATCCGAGCGAAAGACCTGGAAATCGACGCGGTAAGTCGCGGTGATCAGGTGGTCCTTGGTCTTGTACTGCAGAGTGACGCCGCGAACGTCGAGCAGCGGTTGCGGCGAATCCATCGTTAACGAGACGCGTCGACTACCATGGCAAGTGGTCGAAGTCGACGTTTCCGCCGCTGACGATCACGCCGACGCGCGCACCTCCGACATCGAGCGTCCGCTCGAGCAGGCACGCGAGCGGCACCGCCGCCGAGGGCTCGACGACGATCTTCAAGCGCTCGAGCATCATCCGCATCGCGCGAACGATCGCCTCTTCGCTGCACACGCCGAACGCAGCGACGTGCGCTCGTATTGCCGTGAACGTCCGTGGCGCGAGCGACGTGCGAAGGCCATCAGCCATCGTCATCGTCGGCGGCAAGGGCTCGATTTGGCCCGAGCGAAAACTCGCGTCAGCGTCGCCGGCATTCGCTGGCTCGGCGCCGAATACGCGTATGCCGGGTATTGCCGACGTCGCCGCGATCGCCGTTCCCGACAACAACCCGCCCCCGCCGCATGGCGCCACGACGATATCGATCATCGGCGCCTGCTCGAGCAGCTCGAGCGTCGCGGTTCCTTGACCAGCGATCACGCGCTCGTCGTCGAAGGGATGAATCAATGCCGCGCCGGTTTCACGTTGCACATCGTCGCAGACGGCTTCGCGCGCCGAAACGTTCGGGGCACAAAAGCGAATGGTCGCGCCGAAGCGACGAACGTTTTCCTGCTTTACCTTCGACGCGTTTTCGGGCATCACGACGAACGCCGGGATTCCGCGGCGCCCGGCGGCATATGCGAGCGCCGCTCCATGATTGCCGGACGAGTGCGTCACAACGCCGCGTCGCGCTTCATTTTCGAGCAACGAGAACACTGCATTGCACGCACCGCGCGCCTTGAATGCGCCGACACGCTGGAAATTCTCGCACTTGAAATAGAGCTTCGCGTTGACTTCGCCGTCGATGGCGGCGCAGGTGAGTACCGGGGTGCGATGCACGTGCGGCGCGATCCGCGCGTGGGCGGCACGAATCGCGTCGACATCGGGAAGCGCGAGCGGATTACCTCCGCCAGAAGCGTCCCGCATCACGAGCCCGACAAAGCGTGGACGTTCGGGAAGAAGAAATCGCGCCACGATTCCGGCTTGACTTTGATCGCCCCGATCTTTTGCATGAATTCGGCAAATTTCATGATGTTCTGCGGCGCGGTCGTATAGATAATGTTCGGATCGTTCAGCATCCGCAGGATATTGTCGACGCTGTCCTTGTCCTTCGAAATGCGCAGATACGATTCGGCCGCAGCGCGCTTGTCGCGATTGATCTCGGCGATCGCTTCGTCGAGCGCCTTGACGAAGGCGTCGTACACCTTTGGATTCTCGTTCCTGAGCTTGGCGGTGGTCCACACGACGTTAAAGGTCGCCGGCCCGCCCAGCACATCGTAGCTGTTGAGCACGACGTGGTTCCCGCTCCTGGCAGCTTCCTGGTATTGGAAAGGCGGTGACCCGAAGTGCGCATCGATTTCAGATTGGCCGGACAACAGCGCCTGCATCGCATCCGGATGGGACATCGTCACCGTCAGCGCATCGAGGCGATTCTGCTGACCCGCTCCGAACGCCTGCTCGGCCGCCATCTGCAGCAGCACTGCCTGCGCCGATACCTTGACCGCGGGCAGCGCAATCCGATCGCTGTCGCGGAAATCACTGATCGTCTTGACGTTCGGATTGCGCGTGACGAGGTGGAGTGGCATCGAATTGAGTGCGCCGACGCCGCGAACGTCGAGATTGCCGCGTGTGCGTGCCCATAGCGTCAGCAGAGGACCGACGCCGCCGGACGCGAACTGCAGATTGCCCGACAAGAGCGCATCGTTCATCACGTTGCCGCCGGCAAACTTTGCCCAGCCGACCTTGACGTCGACGCCCGCGGCCTTGGCGTGCTTTTCGATGAGCTTCTTCTCTTCCATCAGCATCAACGGCAGATAGCCGATCCCGTATTGCTGCGCGACCGCGATTTCGGTCATTTCGGCGCGCACCGGAGTGGCGGCAAACGTGAGCGTTCCGACCAACAACGCGATCGTCAGTGAACGAGGCATGGTCAGGCGCTTTCGTACAAACGCGTCAGCACGAACTCGCGATGGCCGAGCGCTTCGGCGGCGGTGAGCCGGCCATTAGCGGTGCGGAACATCATGTCGAGCAACTTGTCGCCTGCCTCGCTCATCGTGATCTCTCGCTGCAAAAGACCGGTCGTGTCGACATCGATATGCTCGCCCATCGTGCGCACGGTCCGAGGATTGGCGCAGATCTTGATGACCGGCAAGATGGGATTGCCGATGACGTTGCCTTGACCGGTCGGGAAGAAATGAACGGCAAAACCGGCGGCCGCGCACAGCGTCACCATTTCGGCCGCCGCCGATGAGCTGTCCATGAACCACAGCCCCGGATGGCTCGGCATCTCAGCCTTGTCCAAAACGCCATCGATAACACATTTCCTGCCGATTTTTTGAATGTTGCCGAGTGCCTTTTCTTCGATCGTCGTCAGACCGCCGGCGATGTTGCCTTTCGTCGGCTGCGAGTCGGAAAGGTCGGTTGTCTTGTGGCGTTGGATCACTTCCTGGTAGCGGTCGAAAACGCGGATGAACTCCGCGCGGACTTTGTCGTCACGGCACCGCGCCGCCACGATCATCTCGCCGCCGGTCAATTCCGTCGTCTCGCCGAACACCAGCGTGGAGCCCGCTGCGTAGAGCTTATCGAACGCGTCCCCAACCGTCGGATTGGAACCGCAGCCCGATGTCGTGTCCGATTCGCCGCACTTGCATGAAACCCACAGCTCGTTCAGCGCACATTCGCTGCGTTGCCGCTCGCTCGCCCATTGCACCAGCTCACGTGCCGCCACCGAAGCGCGCCGAATCGTGTCGTGGTCGCCGTGCAATTCGATGCCAAAGCCCTGCACGGGTTTGCCTGTCGCGGCGATGCCGTCGGCCACCTTCTTCGCCCAGCCGTCCTCGATGCCGATCACGACGACGGCAGCCACGTTCGGATTGCTTCCTGTGCCGATCAACGTCCGGAAATGCAGCTCGAGATCCGCGCCGAACTGCAACCGGCCGTAGGGATGCGGTATTGCAAGCGTGCCTTTGATGTTGTTCGCGACCGCTTCTGCCGCGGCGTTCGAGATATCGTCGACGGGCAGAATGATCACGTGGTTGCGCACGCCGACACGGCCGTTTTCGCGACGATAACCTTGGAATGTCGTCTTTTTCATCGCCTACCACCGCTTCGTCTTGATGTTGTGAACATGCGCATGCTCGCCCTTCTTGATGGGCGCGACAACCTTGCCGATGTCGACACCATACTTGATGACCGTGTCGCCGACGGCCATATCCTTGAGCGCCACCTTATGTCCGATCGGGATGTCCTGCCGCGACTCGAGAGTGATCGTCCGGTCCTCGTCGAGAATCAGGCCGGTCAGTGTCGCACCCGCCTTGATCCCTTCAACGACGACGACGGCCACCGAATCGTTCGGATCGTGCAATACGCAGTGAATCATCGGTTCCTCAATCAAAAATGTCAGTCATCTAATCGCCAAAATCGAACGCCGGCTGGAGTACCGGCGCAAAGAATCGCCGGTGCGCGGGACAAGGCCCATGTCGATTCAACGCGGCCAGATGCTCTTGCGTCCCATAGCCTTTGTGCTGCGCGAAACCGTACGCAGGATAAACGCGATCGAGCTCGAGCAGCATCGCATCGCGCACCGTCTTGGCGATGATCGACGCCGCGGAGATCGACGGAATGTCGCGGTCCCCTTTCACAATAGCCTCCGCGGGACAGCCGAATTCGGGACAGCGATTGCCGTCGACGAGCGCTTTCATCGGGGCGATGGAAAGCGCTGCGACCGCGCGCTGCATTGCGAGCATCGACGCGTGCAGAATGTTGAGCGAATCGATCTCGGCAACATTCGCCAAGCCGACTGCCCATGCGATGGCCTCTGCGCGAATCATGATCGCCAATCGTTCTCGCTCTTCCGGAGTCAATGTCTTTGAGTCGCGCAATCCAGGCATTTTGCAATCGAGGTCGAGAATGACCGCCGCGGCGACGACGGGACCCGCCAACGGTCCTCGTCCGGCTTCGTCGACACCGGCAATCAACATCTTCATCGTGCAGCGCTCATCGGGCCATCGACAGCTCGGCAATGACCGCATCGGACGCCAGCGCCGCCGTATCAACGTCGAGCTCTTCCACGAAGCCGCCGAATAGCGCTTCGAGCCGACGCCGTGTGACGGGGTCGTCGTAAAGGTTGACCGCCGCCTGTGTCAAGTTGTCCACCGTTGCCTCATCCTGCAGGAACTCCGGCACTACGAACCTTCCTGCGAGAATGTTGGGCAGCCCGACGTAGGGAAGCAGATATTTGCGCCGCACGTACCATTCCGTCAATGCTTTGACACGATAGAAGATGACGTGCGGGCAACGCGCGAGCGCCGCCTCCAGCGTGGCGCTGCCCGAGGCGACCAGCGCAACGTCGGCGGCTTGAAGCGCGTCTCGCGCATGGCCGTAGAGCAACGTCATCGGCAGCGCGTCGAGCTCGAGTCGAAATCGATCCGTCTCGAACTTGTCGCGCGTCGGACGCGTGGCAAGCGGTACGAGGAAGGCGGCATCGGGCTTTTGTGCGTGGATCGCGGCGGCCGTCCGCAAGATGAGATCGCTGTGGGCGTCTAATTCCGACTGCCGACTTCCGGGCAGCAACGCGAACACCGGCTGCGCTACCGGAATCTTCAGTTGCTCGCGCGCGCGGCGCCGTGAGCCGTGCGTCGCCGCATCGTGCGCCATTGGATGCCCAACGTAGGTCACCGCAATTCCGGCATCCTTATAGAGCGGCGGCTCGAACGGAAACAGCGCGAGCAATCGATTGGCCGAACGCGCGATTGTCGCGATGCGTTCGCGCCGCCATGCCCATACCGATGGACTCACGAAATGGATCGTGCGTAGGCCGCGCCGCTTCAGCGTCCGCTCGAGACCCAGATTGAAATCGGGCGCGTCGACGCCGATGAACATCTGCGCCCCCGCCTCGCGCAATCGCCGACCCAGTGCGCGCCGCAACCGCAACAGCTCGGGAATGCGACCGAGTACTTCGGCGAACCCGCGAATCGCCAGCGTCTCGAGCGGAACCCACGCTTCGCAGCCGGCCTCCTCCATCTTCGGCCCCGCGATGCCGACAAAACGCACACTGGGAATCCGCGCGCGTACGGCATGAATCAAAAGCGCCGCGAGCGCATCGCCGGATGCTTCGCCGGCGACGATCCCGATCACGACATCGCGTGCGTCAAGCTGACGCCGCGCGTCCCCCGAAACGTTGCGCATGCTCTCGGCTACCGCACGATTCCGCGACTCGTTTGTTCGAGAAACGCCACGAGTGGCGCGAGCACCGGCTGCTCCACAACCGCCGCGGCGAGCTTCTCTTTGGCATCGGCCAGCGAAAAGCCCTCGCGATAAAGAAGTTTGTACGCGCGCCGGACGGCCGCGATCTCATCGGCCGCAAAGCCGCGCCGCCGCAGTCCCTCATTGTTCGTTCCGGCGGGCTTTGCCGGATATCCCGACACCGTGATGAAAGGCGGCACATCCTGCAGCACGATCGAACCCGCCGCCACCATCGCGTGCGCGCCGACGCGGCAGAACTGGTGCACGCCGGTGAATCCGCCGAGCGTCGCAAAATCATCGACCGTCACGTGGCCGGCGAGCTGCGAATTGTTCGAGAACGTGGTGTCGTTGCCGATGCAGCAATCATGCGCAATGTGCACATACCCGAGCAGCCAGTTCCGATCCCCGATCGTCGTCGTGCCGCGATCCTGCGCCGTGCCGGTATGAATCGACACGTACTCACGGATCACGTTATCGTCACCGATCGTCAGCGCGGTCGGCTCGCCGCCATATTTGCGGTCTTGGGGAATGTCGCCGATAGATGCGAACTGAAAGATGCGGTTGCGCTTGCCGATCGTCGTGCGCCCGGTGATCACGACGTGCGGACCGACAGCCGTTCCTGCGCCGATGCGCACATCCTTTCCGATGATCGAATACGCGCCGATTTCGACGTCGGAGGCGAGCTCCGCCTTGGCGTCGATCTGGGCGGTCGAATTAATGCGCGGCATCTTCTATGGAACAGGGGCGTCACGGATCGCCGCAATCAATTCGGCCTCGCACGCGAGTTCGCCATCGACGGTGGCCCGCGTGCGGAACTTGCCGATCCCGCGAATGATGCGAATCACCTCGGATTCGAGGATCAATTGATCGCCTGGAATGACCTGGCGCTTGAAACGCGCGCCGTCGATGCCCGCGAAATAGATGAGCGATTTACCGCAGGGCTTCGCTTCGCCGGAGTAAAACGCGAGCAGCGCCGACAATTGCGCCAGCGCCTCGATGACGAGGACGCCGGGCATCAACGGAAACCCGGGGAAATGTCCCTGGAAGAACGGCTCGTTGTACGTGACGTTCTTCAACCCGCGGATCGACACGCCGGGGTCGCAGGAAAGCACGCGGTCCACCAGCAAGAACGGATAGCGATGGGGAAGCTGCTTCAGGAGCTCCCCGATGTCTATCGTTTGCATGCGCGTTCCTTCCCCTTGGACGTTCACCTATTGGCCGTCGTCGGCCTTCGTTTTTCGCTCAAGCGCCCGCACACGGTCGACCAAATCGCGCAGGCGTCTGACTTGCGACGCTACCCGCATCCACTCGCCGTGCACCAGCGTCGGAAATACGCCCGTGTACATCGCCGGCCCGCGGATCGAATCGTACACGGTTGTAGCGCCCGAGATGACGGCGCCGTCTGAGATCTCGAGATGACCCGATATCATCGCTGCGCCGCCAATGCGGCAATTGCGGCCGATGCGCGTCGATCCGGCAATGCCGACGCACGCCGCGATCGCCGTATGTGCGCCGATGACGCAGTTGTGGCCGATCTGGATCTGATTGTCGAGCTTGACGTCGTCTTCGATGATCGTATCGTCGATCGCGCCACGGTCGATCGTCGTGTTGGCGCCGACTTCGACGTCTGCGCCGATGACGACGCGGCCGATTTGCGGAATCCGCACCCAGCGGCCGTCTTCCTCGGCCATGCCAAACCCATCGGCGCCGACGACGGCACCGCCGTGGATCGTCGAACGCTCGCCAACGACGGTGCGTGGATAAAGAATGGCGCCGGCATGAAGGACGACATCGTCCCCGAGAGTCGAGCTTTCGCCGATGACGCATTGCGCTTCGATGACCACCCGTTCTCCGATCGTTGCATCCGCACCAATGACCGCGAAAGCGCCGATCGATGCGCTTTGTGCGACTTTCGCCGTGGCGTCGATTTGCGCCGTCGGATGTATCGAGGGTACGGGACGCGCGCTGGGATGGAGGATCGCTGCGACCTTCGCGAAGGTTGCATACGGATTGGCGGCGACGAGCTTCGGCAGCGCCGTCATATGCGCATCATCGGGCAACACAATAACGGCCGCGGCACGCGTGGTTGCCAACTTCGCGCGATAGCGTGGATTGGCAAGAAACGTGATGGTGCCGGGACCCGCGTGG
>DASPYC010000534.1:0-6110 GCA_035636955.1 Casimicrobiaceae bacterium | reverse complement strand
GGGTCGGGCCGCCATTCAAGCGGTCTCGGCAACAGGATGGGTACAACGATGCGGCTTACGACCAAAGGACGTTTTGCGGTCACGGCGATGATCGACGTGGCGATGCACGGTACGCGGGCGCCAGTGACGCTCGCGGCCGTTTCCGAGCGACAGAAAATATCGCTGTCATACCTCGAACAGTTGTTCGGCAAGCTCCGTCGCCACGGCCTTGTGGAAAGCGTGCGGGGACCCGGCGGGGGCTATAACCTCGCCCATCCGGCCGACGGCGTGTCAGTCGCGGACGTGATCTTGGCGGTCGACGAGCCCATCGGTGCCACGCAGTGCGGTGGACGGGAAAACTGCTTCGACGACCGGCGATGTATGACGCACGAGTTGTGGGCCGGGTTGAACGAACACATATTCGGGTATCTCCGATCGGTGACGCTGGCCGAGCTCGTCCGCCAGCAGCAGCCGAAGTCCGGTGAGGTTTCGGTGCTGCAGGACCACCGTCAGCCGCCAAAACCACGCGCAAAGGCAGAACTCCTTTCGTCATGAAGCTTCCGATCTATCTCGATTACTCGGCGACGACGCCCGTCGATCCACGCGTCGCGCAAAAGATGATTCCGTACTTGACCGAAAACTTCGGCAATCCGGCGTCGCGTTCTCACTCGTTCGGATGGACGACCGAAGCCGCGGTCGAAGAAGCGCGCGCGCATGTTGCGGCGCTCATCAACTGCGACTCGAAAGAATTGGTGTGGACGTCCGGGGCGACCGAATCGATCAACCTTGCGCTCAAGGGTGCTGCGCATTTTTACCGGGACAAGGGTAAGCATCTCGTCACCGTGCGCACAGAGCACAAGGCAACGCTCGACACGATGCGGGAGCTCGAGCGCGAAGGTTTCGAAGTCACGTATCTCGATGTGCTGGCGAACGGGTTGCTTGATCTCGACGCGTTCAAGGCCGCGCTGCGGCCGGATACGATTGTCGTTTCCGTGATGTACGTGAACAACGAGATCGGCGTGATCCAGGACATCGCCGCACTCGGCGAAATTTGCCGCTCGCGCGGCATCGTCTTTCATGTCGACAGCGCGCAAGCGAGCGGAAAAGTGCCGGTCGACCTGGCTGCGCTGAAGGTCGACCTCATGTCGTTCTCGGCACATAAGACTTACGGTCCCAAAGGTGTCGGCGCATTGTTCGTACGGCGTAAGCCGCGGATCCGGATCGAGGCGCAGATGCACGGCGGCGGCCACGAGCGGGGCATGCGCTCCGGAACGCTGCCCACGCATCAGATCGTCGGCATGGGCGAGGCATTCCGGCTTGCCAAAGCCGAGATGGCGACCGAGAACGACCGCATTCGCATGCTCCGCGACAAGCTTTGGAAAGGCCTTTCGGAAATCGAAGAGGTCTACGTCAACGGCGACGCCGATCGGCGTGTGCCGCACAATCTCAACGTGAGCTTCAATTTTGTCGAGGGCGAAAGCCTGATCATGGCGATCAAGGACGTGGCCGTGTCGTCGGGATCGGCGTGCACATCCGCATCGTTGGAACCATCCTACGTGCTGCGGGCGCTGGGACGAAGCGACGAGCTTGCGCACAGCTCAATCCGTTTTACGGTCGGACGCTTCACGACAGAAGAAGAAATCGACTACACGGTCGATCTGGTTAAACGCAAGATTGCGAAGCTGCGCGAATTGTCGCCGTTGTGGGAAATGCACAAGGAAGGCGTCGATTTGGATAGCGTGGTTTGGGCGCAACACTAAAGAGGCAAATATGGCTTATAGCGACAAAGTTATCGACCATTACGAGAATCCGCGTAACGTCGGCTCGTTCGCGAAGAGCGAAGAGGGTGTGGGCACCGGCATGGTCGGTGCGCCCGCTTGCGGCGACGTAATGAAGCTGCAGATCAAGGTCGGCAAGGACGGTCTCATCGAGGACGCCAAGTTCAAGACGTACGGCTGCGGTTCCGCGATCGCGTCCTCGTCGCTTGTGACCGAATGGGTGAAAGGCAAGTCACTCGATGAAGCGGTCGCAATCAAGAACACGCACATCGCCGAGGAGCTTGCGTTGCCGCCGGTGAAGATCCACTGTTCGATTCTCGCCGAGGACGCGATCAAGGCGGCCGTTGCCGATTACAAGGCACGCCATGCCGAGCCGGTCGCCCCAGTATCGGAACCGGTGGAAGCCGCCGCGGATTGACCAAATGGAAGGGATCAAATTAACACCGAGCGCTGCGAAGCACGTCGCTGCGCATATCGCGAAACGCGGTAAAGGCGTTGGATTGCGCTTGGGCGTGCGCACGTCGGGTTGTTCAGGGCTTGCCTATAAGCTCGAATACGCCGACGACGTCCGGCCGGAAGACATTCAGTTCGAAAGCCATGGCGTCAAGGTAATCATCGATCCGAAGAGCCTGCCGTACCTTGCCGGCACCGAGCTTGATTTCGCCAAAGAAGGGCTGAACGAAGGCTTCAAGTTCAACAATCCAAACGTCAAGGATTCGTGCGGCTGCGGCGAGTCGTTCAACGTGTAGGAAAAGCACGGCAATAGAAGGAGCCTTCGAAGCAGGCTTTCGTCAATGAAACTCAGCGCGCGCAACCAACTCGGCGGGACGATCAAGCGCTTGGTCCCCGGAGCCGTCAATACCGAGATCACGCTGGAGATCGGCAATGGCGTCGATGTTGTCGCGGTCATCACGAGCGAATCGGTGGAGCGGCTGGGTCTTGCAGTGGGAAAGCGCGCTTACGCCATCGTGAAAGCCAGCGACGTCCTGATCGCCACCGACTAACGCCGCTCTCGAATAATACGGAGGGCGGCATGGCCGCCCTTTTTGCTGGCGGCACGCAAAACCTCATGATCGACTTCTCCCGCAACTATTTCGATCTTTTCCAGCTACCGCAGCGTTTTGGCTGTGATCCCATTTCGCTCGAAAATGCCTATCGACGGTTGCAGACCGAAGTGCATCCCGATCGCTTTGCATCCGGCAGCGAGCAGGAGAAGCGCTTGGCGCTGCAATCTTCTGCACGGGTCAACGAAGCGTACCGTGCGCTCAAAGATCCGGTCTCGCGCGCACAGTACTTGTTATCGCTTAACGGAATCGATGCGCTGTCCGAAACCGACACGCAACTTCCGCTGGAATTTCTCGAGCGACAGCTTGAACGGCGCGAGACGGCGGCGGAAGCGGTTGACAACGAGGATTCGCAAGGAATTGCTGACGTCGCGACAGAGGTTCGTGATGAGGCCGATGATCTCGTCCATGCGCTCGTCGATGCACTCGACGGGGAACATGCGTACTCGGACGCTCGGATGCGCGTGCGCGAGCTCAAATTCCTGTCCAAGCTTGCGGATGATCTCGACGCGATGCAGGGCGCGCTGGACGACCAGGGGTAACTAAGCAATGACGTTGTTCCAGATCTCGGAACCGGACGAAATGCCCGCGCCGCACGGGCATAAGCGTGCGATCGGTATCGATCTCGGCACGACGAACTCGCTCGTTGCGACCGTACGCAACGGCTTCGCAGTCGTGTTGCCCGATGGACGAGGCCGTCCACTCGTGCCGTCGATTGTTCGATACTCCGAGCACGGTGTCGAGGTTGGATACGAAGCGATGGCCCACCAGGCTCAGGATCCGCAGAACACGGTTGTCTCGGTGAAACGGTTGATGGGCCGCGGTCTTTCCGATTTGGCCGACGCGCGGCGCTTTCCCTATCGATTCCTGGATTTGCCGGGGATGGTTCGAATCACGACGCGTGCGGGTATCAAGACGCCGGTCGAAATCTCAGCAGAAGTTCTGCGCATGTTGCGTGAGCGCGCCGAATCGTCGCTCGGGGGAATGATCGACGGCGCCGTTGTTACCGTGCCTGCGTATTTCGACGATGCGCAGCGCCAGGCGACCAAGGACGCGGCAAAGCTCGCGGGTCTCCCTGTGTTGCGGCTGCTGAACGAGCCGACTGCCGCGGCCATCGCGTATGGCCTCGACAACGCAGCCGAAGGTACGTACGCCGTGTATGACCTCGGCGGCGGGACGTTCGACATCTCGATCCTCAAGCTGTCGCGCGGCGTGTTCGAGGTGCTGTCCACCAACGGCGACTCCACGCTCGGCGGCGACGATTTCGATCACCGTATCTTTTGCTGGGCGCTCGAGCAGGCAGAGGTAGCGCCTCCATCGCCCGCCGATGCGCGCTTGCTCCTCGTCAGGGCACGAGAGACCAAAGAGAAGCTGACGGGCCATGACGCTGCGCGCCTCACCGCAACGCTGTCCGACGGGACGCACGTCGATCTCGAGCTCACCAATGAAGTATTCACGTCGATCACTCAGACGCTGGTAACAAAGACATTGCAGCCACTGCGGCGCGCGCTGCGCGACGCAGTGCTCAAGCCCGTCGATATCAAGGGGGTCGTGCTTGTCGGCGGCGCGACGCGGATGCCGCAGATTCGCCGCACCGTGACGGAATTCTTCGGGCAGCCGCCGCTGACGAATCTCAATCCAGACGAAGTCGTTGCACTCGGTGCGGCGATTCAGGCCAACAAACTCGTCGGAAATCGCGAGCGCGACGATGAATGGCTGTTGCTCGATGTCATTCCGCTTTCCCTCGGTATTGAAACGATGGGCGGCCTGACTGAAAAAATCATTCCCCGGAATTCGACGATACCGGTGGCACGCGCGCAGGAGTTCACGACATTCAAGGACGGTCAGACGGCGATGGCGATCCACGTCGTGCAAGGCGAGCGCGAAAAGGTTTCTGACTGTCGTTCGCTCGCGCGCTTCGAATTGCGCGGCATTCCGCCGATGACGGCCGGCGCTGCGCGTATTCGCGTTTCGTTCGAAGTCGACGCCGATGGCCTACTGTCGGTTTCTGCCCACGAGCAAACCACCGGCGTGCACGCGACGATCGCCGTGAAGCCCTCGTACGGCCTCAGCGACGAGGAGATCGCCCGCATGCTGCAGGATTCGTTCGCCCACGCATCGGACGACATGCGGACGCGTGCACTGACCGAAGCACAGGTCGAAGCCGACCGTATCGTGGCTGCAACCGAATCGGCGCTGAGGGCGGACGCCGATTTGCTGTCACCGGATGAACGCAAAGCGATCGACGACGCGATCGCAATCGTGAACGCGCGACGCAACGGCAACGATCATCAGGCGCTTCGTGCAAGCGCTGAGGCGCTGAACAATGCAACGACCGAATTCGCCGCGCGCCGAATGGATCGCAGCATGCGCGCTGCACTCGCCGGCAAGCGGGTCGATGCGCTGACTTGATCATCACGATGACCGAGATCGTCGTTCTTCCGCACGCCGAGATCTGCCCGGAAGGTAAGACTTTCGAAGGCAAGAAAGGCATGTCGCTGCTCGATAACCTGCTGGAGCAGGGAATCGAAGTCGAGCACGCCTGCGAGAAGTCCTGTGCCTGCACGACTTGCCATGTCATTGTCCGCGAGGGTTTCAGTTCGCTATCCGAATCATCGGAGGACGAGGACGATCTGCTCGATCGGGCCTGGGGGCTGACGCCGGTTTCACGGCTGTCGTGCCAGGCGATGGTCGATGACGAGAAGCTGGTCGTCGAAATTCCAAAATACTCAATCAACTATGCCAAGGAAGGTAAGTAAAGGTGGTTGCCTCACTTTGCCGAATGGGGATTTCACAATGAAATGGACCGACACGCGCGAGATCGCGATAGCACTCGCTGAAGCGCATCCCGACACGGATCCGCAATCGGTACGCTTTACCGATCTCCGCAATTGGGTGCTTGCGCTACATGGTTTCGATGACGATCCGAAACACTGCGGTGAAAAGATTCTGGAAGCGATCCAGATGGCATGGATCGATGAGGCGGAATAGTCCGTGACCCAGGTGAGCGCCGCCGGGCCGTCCCAAGGCGCGAACTGCTCCCCCTCGGGGGGCAGCGCAGCGGCGGCAGCCGCAAGCGTGGGGGCACAATGACCGCGGCACCGATGCCTGCGATAGCGGCCTTTTATGCCGGATTGACCGGGCTTTTGCTTGTCGTGCTTGCGCTGCGAGTCTCCGCCCGGCGGATGCGACTCAAGGTGGGCTTGGGTGACGGCGGTGATGAACTGCTTCGTCGTGCGATACGCGTGCACGCCAACGCGGTCGAATGGGCGTTGCCGATACTGCTGCT
>DASPYC010000533.1:0-2790 GCA_035636955.1 Casimicrobiaceae bacterium | reverse complement strand
CGTATGGATCAATCTCGAATATTTATCCGCGGAACCATGGGTGGAGTCCGCACATGGATTGCCTTCGCCGCAACCGCGGCTGCCGTTGACCCGATATTTTTTTTTCCCAGGATTCACTGCGCGCACCGGCGGCCTCCTGCGGGAAGCCGGGCTCACGGAAGATCGCGCACGCACACAGTCGGACCGCCGGGCGCACAAGGCACTCTGGCCGTCACTCGGCATTGCCGAACCGAGCGACAGTCTTGTCGTTTCGCTGTTTTGTTATGCCAATGTCGGATTGATGTCGCTGCTGGATGTGTGGGCAGAGGGCGACGAGCCGGTCGTATGCGTGGTGCCGGAAGGCGTCGCGACCGCCTCGCTCGACGCTTGGACCGGCGGCAACGTCCCGCATGCGAAACAATCGCTGACGCGCGGCCGCCTCACGCTCGCAACCATTCCGTTTCTCGCGCAGGACGACTATGACCGGCTGTTATGGTGTTGCGACATCAATGTCGTGCGCGGCGAGGATTCGTTCGTCCGCGCGCAATGGGCGGCACGGCCGTTCGTCTGGCACATCTACCCACAGACCGATGATGCCCATCGGGTGAAGCTCGAGGAATTCCTTCGCCGCTATGCAATCGGACTCGATGACGAGGCCGCGCAGACAGTGAACTGGTTCTGGCTCGCATTCAACGGCGATCAACCCGATGCTGCCGCCCTCGCTTGGCCGGCGTGCCGCGCGGCGCTCCCGGCGCTTTCCGCGCACGGCATCGAGTGGGCAAACCGGCTCCGGAAGCTTCCCGATCTTGCCTCCGAGCTGGTCCTGTTCTGCGCCGATCGGCTATAATCTTCGGTTTCCCGAAATCGCAGTAGAAACCTTGACTTAAGACGGACGTCAAACGTCGAAGCACACATAGGCCAATTAGGAATCACCATGAAACTCGCACAAGAAGTCCGCGCCGGCAACGTGATTATGGTTGGCCCAAATCCAATGGTCGTCCAGAAAGCAGAATTCACCAAATCCGGGCGCAACGCCTCCGTCGTCAAGATGAAGCTCAAGAACCTCCTCTCGGGCGGCGGTACCGAAACCGTCTATCGCGCCGACGAGAAGTTCGACGTGATTCAGCTCGAAAAAAAGGAGGTTACCTACTCCTATTTCGCCGATCCGATGTACGTCTTCATGGACCAGGAGTTCAATCAGTACGACGTCGAAAAAGGCAACATCGAGGAGGCGCTCCCTTTTCTCGAGGAGGGTCTTGCCTGCGAGCTCACGTTCTATGAGGGTCGCGCGATCTCGGTTGAGCTGCCAAATTCGGTCGTCCGCGAAGTGACCTACACCGAGCCGGCAGTCAAGGGCGATACGTCCGGCAAGGTGATGAAGCCGGCCAAAGTCGGCAATGACTTCGAGGTCCAGGTGCCGCTGTTTGTAACGACCGGCGACAAGATCGAAATCGACACGCGGACGGCGGAGTACAAGCGACGCGTGTAGGCCGCGCGCAACGCGGGTTATGACACCGCCTGTCGCGGTACGTGAAAGCGTGCTCGCGCCGCAGCTACCGCCGGATGGATCACGCAGTCGCGAGCGTGATCGTTGACAAGACCCATCGCCTGCATGAATGCGTAGATCGTCGTCGGGCCGACGAACGTCCAACCACGTTTCTTCAGGTCTTTCGAAAGCGCGACCGATTCCGGCGAAGTGCTGATCGCCACGCGCGTCATTCGTCGCGTCCGTGAGCCGGACCTGGGTTCATGCCGCCAGAAATAGGCGGCCAACGAGCCGAACTCGTTTGCCACCTCACGTGCGCGCTTCGCGTTGTTAATCGTCGATTCGATCTTGCCGCGATGGCGGACGATGCGGGCATTCAACAGCAATCGCTCCACGTCGCGCGAACGAAGACGCGCGACGCGCTCGTAATCGAATCCCGCAAAAGCCTCGCGAAACGCATCGCGCTTACCGAGGATCGTCCGCCAGCTCAACCCCGCCTGGAAGCCTTCCAGACAGATCTTCTCGAACAGACGCCGATCGTCGGCCACGGGGAAGCCCCATTCACGGTCGTGATAGGCGATATAGAGCGGATCTTCGCCGGCCCAGTGGCAGCGGTGAACCGCATCGTTGGTTGGGGCGTTCATCGAAAGGCCGCGATCATTTGAGTGCGAAGTCGACGCGCGTCGGTGGACCCTTGTCCTCGATGCCATCGCCGCCGAGTTTCGGCGAAACGATAAAGACACGCTCGCCGGCGATGCCGCCCGGACCCGCGAACCAATCCTTCACCGTCTGCGCACGTCGGGTGGCGAGCGCCCGCAAGGCTTCGTCATCGGCGCCATAACTCGCAAGTAGCAGCGCCTCCATCTCGGCGGGCGGGATGTCCTTCGCGATGCCCAATACGTTGCGCGGCTTGTCGGGCAGATTCGCATTGCGATACACAGACGCAAGATACTTTGGATACTCGGACGCTTCGATTGCCAGCGAATCAAGCGCCGGCGCAGATTCGCCTTGGGAAGCAGCCGCTTTCTGCTTTTCCGAACGTATGGCGCGATCGAGCGCCGCGCGCTTCAAGCCGTCGCGATCAATTTCCGGAACGGCGCGTCCGGCGGCGTCGAGCTTGAGGCCAGGGCGATCGGCCAGCGCTTTCGCCAGCGAACGAAGCTTGGTTTCCGCGGCCGTCGATATTTCGGCCCGTCCCGGCGCGAATTCGATGTACGCAAGCTGCTCGCCGCCGCCGCCGCTCGCCAGCGCCCCCAACAACGCGAACGGCGCGGTGGCTGCCTTCGTGAACAGATTGACGACGATTTGCACGATGATGCCCCACA
>DASPYC010000532.1:0-1727 GCA_035636955.1 Casimicrobiaceae bacterium | reverse complement strand
CTGTTCGACGCACGCGGCTTCTCCACCCGCATTGCCGCGGAAGTGAAGGGTTTCGATGAAGGCGTTATCGAAGCCGATCGCAAACTGCTGAAGTTTGCCAACCGCTCGCACAAGTTTGCGCTCGCCGCCGCCGAGCACGCCGTTCGCGATGCGGCGATCGCGCCGACTGTGGACACGGCAGAGCGCTGGAGTTGTGCCGTGGGAACGGGAATGATGGGCGTCGACTTCGGCGACCTCGCCGCAGTGCAGCGCCACTCGGCGGCGAACGGCGAGCTCAACGCCACCGCGCTGCTGACCGATCCCGTCGCCGCGGACCCGCTCGTGTTCTGCCGCAGCCAGTCGACCGCTGGTGTGTCCCTGCTGACGCGCCGCTTCGGCATCCGCGGCTACGCAACTTCGGTGCACACCGCATGCGCATCGGGTGGCCAGGCGATCGGAACGGCGCTCAAGTTGATCCGTCGCGGCGCCGCGGATTACGCGCTCGCCGGCGGTTTCGATTCGATGATCAGTCCGGTCGGATTGGCTGGCTTTTGTCTGCTGTCCGCCGTGTCCGCAGACAACGATGCGCCCGAACGCGCGAGCCGCCCGTTCGACGCGACACGAAACGGTTTCGTGCTCGGCGAGGGCGCGGGTTTCGTCGTCCTCGAAGAATGGGAATCGGCGCGCCGCCGCGGCGCGCGCATTTATGCCGAGCTCGCCGGCGATGGCAATTCGTTATCGTCGTATCGGATTACCGATTCGCCGCCCGACGGCGACGGTCCAATCCAGTCGATGCGAGCGGCGTTGAAGGACGCGGGCGCCGTGCCGACCGATGTCGATTACATCAACGCGCACGGCACCTCGACGACAATGAACGACCAAAGCGAGAGCGCCGCGATTCGCGCGGTATTCGGCGATTACACGAATTCCGTTTCGGTGAGCTCGACCAAAAGCTCGATGGGCCACTTGATCGCCGCCGCAGGTGCCGTCGAAGTCGTCGCGTGCGCGCTCGCGATTCAACATGGCGCGATGCCGATCAACGCGAACTATCGAGATCCCGATCCGGAGTGCAATCTGAATCTCGTCCTGGGCAAGCCGCGCAAGCAGCGTGTGCGGATGACGCTGTCGAATTCGTTCGGCTTCGGCGGCTCGAACAGCTGCGTGATTCTCCGCCATCCCGACGAAGTCTCCGCTATCGACGCGGGTCGTTGACATGGCGCGTCCCCGCATCCTCATTACCGGCAGCGGCGCCGTATGCGGCTCGGGCAATTCGCCGGCAGCGATCTTCGCTGCCCTTTGCGAAGGCCGTTCGGCGGTCGCGCCGATTCAACAGTGGGACACGACGGACTGGCCCGTGAAAGTCGCGGCGGAAATCGCCGACTTCAATCCGCGCGCAATGGTCGAGGACCGCAAGCTGCACAAGTTCATTCGGCGCACCGACATGCTGGGTCTTTTCGCGGGCGGCCAGGCGATCGACGCCGCGGGGTTCGTCGGACATCGCGCGACGCTGGCACCGGATGCCGCTGCGATCTACAGCGACCGCAGCGGCCTCTATGTCGGCTCGGGCGGCGGCGCATACAACTCGCAATACGAATATTTTCCCTTGATGACCGAAGCCGGCGGCGATCTCGTGCGCTTCGGCGAGGAGCTTTCGAACGTCGTCAATCCGATGTGGCTTTTGCGCACGCTGCCGAACAACGTGCTGTGCCACCTCGGCATCAAGTACAGCCTCAAGGGTTCGAACGCCT
>DASPYC010000531.1:0-6513 GCA_035636955.1 Casimicrobiaceae bacterium | reverse complement strand
TTGCCAACACCGGCAAGGTGAAGGTGATGCTCACGTTGCCGGCGACGCTCGAATTCGGGCCGCGCCACGCGCGGCTTGCCGGTGCACGCGTGACCGTTGCCGACGGCAATGCGGAAATCGGCGAGCTCCTGTACGACAACGGCCATCTGACCTCGCAGGGCGCATTTAACGGGATGGCGCTCGATTCGGTGGCAACGCTTTCCGGGCATGCACTTCCTTTCGCGTCGACACTTTCGTTGAACGGCAATTGGTCGATTACGGCCCTGCCTCATTTGTCCGGCACGTTCGCCGTGCAGCGAGCCGGTGGAGACGTTTATGCGATCCAGTCCGATCCGGCGCGCCCGCCGGATCTCGGTCTCGGCATCGAAACGCTCGAGGTTGCCGGAACATTGCATGACGACGGGCTCGACGCGAAACTCGTTTTTCGTTCCGCGCGTAGCGGTAATGCGGATGGCACGGTTTCGCTGGGCAGCGTTGCCGGCGCGCCGCCCGGGCGCATCGCGGCCAATGCCCCGCTCACGCTCGCGCTCAATGCCAACCTCGCTTCACTCGCGCCCCTGCAGCCCTGGCTCGGAACAGCAATGGTCGTCAATGGCAACGCGCGCGTCGTGGTCGCAGGCGCGGGAACGCTGGATGCGCCGCGCTTTTCCGGCACACTCGTCGCCGTCGCACTGCGGATCGATGCACCGCAGTACGGCATTGCGTTGACGGACGGATACGTTCGTGCGCACTTGGGCGATGGCGGCATCATCATCGATGAAATGTCGCTCGTCGGCGGCGACGGACGTTTCACTGCGTCGGGCACGATCGGCCCGCGGTCGGCGACCAGCGGACCTGGAACGCAAATCAACTGGCACGCCGAGAATTTCCGCATGGCGAACCGCCCGAATTTACGCCTTGTCGTCGCGGGTGACGGATCACTCCGCGTGGTCGAGCGGCGGCTCGCATTGGCCGGGCGAATCGAAATTGTCGAGGGACAGATCGAGTACGAGCCGGTGCCGCCCGGAGAGCTCGGCAGCGACGTCGTGGTCGTCGGCCGCACGACGCGCATTGAGCGTGCGAACAGCATGGCCGATTTGCCGTTGACGCTCGACATTGAGGTCAATCTCGGACACAAGCTGACGTTCGAAGGCTCCGGCCTCGATACATCGCTGCAAGGCAACGTGCATGTGAAGACCTCGCCGGCAGGCTATTTGACGGGACAAGGCACGATCACCGCCGCGAACGGCACCTATTACGCGTTCGGACAAAAGCTGACGATCGATCGCGGGCAGCTGATCTTCGACGGCCCGCTCGACAATCCGGCGCTTGACGTCGTCGCGCTGCGCAAGAATCTCGCCGTGGAAGCCGGCGTGGCGGTGACGGGTACCGTCAAGGTGCCGAGAGTGCGCATTACATCGAATCCGCCGGTACCCGAGAATGAAGCGTTGTCGTGGCTGATCGCCGGAGAGCCGTTGAGCACCGGATCGCGCAGCGACTACTCTGCCCTTGCAGCCGCATCCGCAGCTCTCCTCTCCGGCAGTGGCGGCAAGCCGTTCTCCACCGAAATTGCGCAGCGTCTGGGACTCGACGACATCAGCGTGCGAAGCGGCGGCATCGGTGCCGCAGGTGCTGCGGGAACCGCAGGACAGGTGATCGTTTTCGGCAAGCGGATCAGCGATCGCCTGACACTTGGATATGAACAGGGTCTCTCCCTTGCCTCGAACGCAGTGCGGCTCGAATACGCGCTCACCAATACGTTGACGTTGCGCGCCGAGGCTGGAACGGTGAGCGGCGTCGGCGTTTACTACCGGCGCACCTACAACTGACGAGATCGCAGCGCTCTCGCAGTCAGTAGCGCCAGTGTCGCGCTGCATTCGCATACAGCTCGTAGAGCGCGTAATAGCTGCCCTGTAGACCCTCGACGCTTGGAACATAATCGAGCAAAACCGATGGTTCCGGCGGAGGTAGAACGCCGGTGGGTGCGGGAATCGTTGCGAGACCCGCGGCAGCAAATTCAGCGGTCGCACGCGGCATGTCGAACGTATGCGCGACCAGCACGATGCGGCGTACGCCTTCGGGACGGAGGATCGCCGCCGCCATCAACGCATTCTCGTGCGTGTTGGTCGATTGCTCCTCGGTCCAATGGACCGTCACGCCAAATTCATTCTGTAACGCGTCTTGCATGATCTTCGCTTCCGTTTCGCGGGTCGGTGATGGTCGACCGCCCACCACCATTACCGGCAATCCGGTGAGTCGGGCCACCCTTGCACCGTATCGCACTCGCTCAAGCGTGAGCCGGTTGAGCGTGTCACCGCCGTACTCGGGCGCTGCGCGCTTCGTTCCGCCGCCGAGAATGACGATTGCCTGCGCCGCCTTCGCCTGCGACGCATCGAATGGCGGCGAATCATCGACGAAGCGAATAAGAAACGCCGCGACGGCAGGAAGCGAAACGAGGACCAGCAACACGACGCCGAGCGTCGCGAGAAAGCGCCCCAACCTGCGGTGGCGATCGAGCAACGCCAAACCGACGAGCGCGATCAGCAACGGCGCCGCGGGCGGCAGGACCAACGCCTTAAGCAGCAGCTTCCATCGAAACAGGTCTTCCATGCCGTGCCGTAACAGGCCGGAAGCGCCGCTAACGCGCCTTTTCGAGCAGACTTTGCAAGTGGCGTGATGGAACGGCGTAAGTAATGCCGCTCGGTTGTGACAGCGCCGACTCCTTCGTGCTTTTGACGAGGACCATGTTGATGATACCGATCACGTCGCCGGTTTCGGGATCGTAGACCGGGCTTCCGCTATTGCCCGGATACGCGGTCGCATCGAGTTGCAGCACCGGGAATGAGCCGCTCGATAGCCTGCGCAATGTCCGCGGATCGAGATCGGCGGCGCGTCCTTGTGGAATCGCGATAGGCGTGACGACCGAGATCATGCCGCGATGGGTCGCGGCAAACGGACCCAAGATCGCGCCGATCGGGAAACCGGTGAAGTAGACTTCCTGCCCCTCGCGGGAATCCGTATCGCGGACGCGCAGCGGAGCCAGTGCCGGTCCCGTGATCTTGAGGAGCGCCAGATCGGTTCCGGGATCGACGGCGATCTGCTTTACGTCGCGCACCTGTACCTCTTCTTTCGCGTCTTTCGTCCGTCCGGGCAGCAAGATCGCGATGGTTTCGCTCCGCGCTGCGTCGAGGAGCGGCGGGACAACATGCGCATTGGTGACGACGATCGTGCCGTCGCCGACGGCGAATCCCGTGCCGAGAAATTGGAATTGCGGCGAGCGCGTGCGCTCGAACGTGCCGACCGCGACAACAGAATTGCGGACGCGATCGATCGTGGCGAATCGATCGGCGAGCGCGGGAGCGGCCGAAAGAAGCGCCACGGCGATCATCAGCGCCGCGAATGCTCGGGCCAACGCCGAAATTGTTACTTGCACGCCCATTCGAAACCTCCTACATCGGACGTGGCCGCACGTCACCGAGAATCGGCGATGGCGCAACGACGCCAGCATCATACGGATGCAATTCGCGCGGAAAAAGGCGCTGCACGCGCTTTACGTAGTCGCGAGTTTCCGCAAACGGCGGCACGCCGCGATACCGATCGACAGCCGCTTCGCCGGCATTGTACGCGGCCGCAGCGAGCGCGACTTGCCCCTGATAGTAGGCGAGCAGCCAGCGCAAGTAAGCCAGTCCGCCGCGAACATTGTCGGTGGTATTGAACGGATTGTGGACGTTAAAACGCGCAGCCGTTTGCGGAATCAACTGCATCAGTCCGCGCGCGTCGCGGGGTGACCGCGCGGACGGCTCGAAGTTGGATTCGACGGCAATGACGGCAAGCGCAAGCCGGGGCTCGATGCCGTAGCGCGGGGCAACGCGCTCGACCAAGTCCGCAATTTTCTGCCGATTGGGCGGCAAATTCACGAACGGATCGGGCTCGTCCAGCGTAGCGAGCGGAGGCGGCCGCTGCGGCGGTCGCATGCACTCCGGCAACTCGCCTTGCGACGGGCCGACATGCGCAAGCATTTTTTCGGCGTAGACGTGACCGGCATTCGCGGCCAACGCGAAGAACGAGCTCGCGATCGAGTCGTCGCGTTCGACGCCGCGCCCATTGGCGAACATCCAACCCAGATTGAATTGCGCTTCGGCGTTTCCCGCGCGCGCCGCGACGCAGTAAAGCGCGATTGCGGTCAGTGGATCTTTCGGCACGCCCTCGCCATGCTCGAGAGCGACAGCCTTTGCAACCAAGGCAGCAGTGGTCTCGCTATCGGAAACGCTGGAAATCTGCTGTCCGTGGGCCGCGCACGCCATCGATGCGAGCGAAGCGGCCGCGAGCCGAACTGCGCCGCGGGCGCGCAGCGAAAGCGTCAACCTGCGTTTACTCGCCGCCATGCACGCGTACCTCTTTGCGCGCGAGCGGTAGAGCGGTCGTGAAGCGTTGGTCGTACCAAGAAAGTGATTCAGCAAGGCCGGATCTCACGTCGTGCGTCGGCTCATAGCCCAGCAAACGATTCGCCTTGTCAATGCTGGCTTGCGAATGACGAACGTCGCCGGCGCGAAAGTTTTCGTAGATCGGCGGTGCGACGCGTGCATTCGGATGCCGCGCGATCGTCAGGTCGCGGAGGATTGCGTAGAGCTCGTTAAGCGACATCCGGCCGCCGACTGCGACGTTGTAGACCTGGCGTCCCGCAGCGGCGTCGGCGCTCGTCGCCGCGAGCAAGTTCGCCTGCACGACGTTGGCGATATAACAGAAGTCGCGCGTCGTTTCGCCATCGCCGAAGATCGTGATCGGCGCTCCGTGCAGCATCGCCGCGGCCCAGCGCGGGATCACCGCTGCGTACGCACCTTCAGGATCCTGTCGCGGGCCGAATACGTTGAAATAACGCAAGCCGATCGTGGTCATCGCGTAACACTGATCGAAGACGTCGGCGTAAAGCTCGTTCAAGTACTTGGTCACCGCATATGGCGACAGCGGCCGCCCGATCTCATCCTCGACCTTCGGCAAGCCCGGATGATCGCCATAGGTTGAGCTCGACGCCGCGTAGACGACGCGCTTGACGCCGGCATCGCGGGCCGCGACGAGCATATTCAAAAATCCGGTGGCGTTGGCGGCGTGCGCCGCGAGCGGATTCTCGATCGAACGCGGAACCGAGCCGAGTGCCGCTTCGTGAAGCACCACGTCGACGTTGCGGCATGCATCGCGGCACGTCTGCAAATCGACGATGTCACCTTCTATAAATTGATGTCGTTGCCACATGGCACGACCTACGGCCGACTCCACTTGGTCGAGGTTCGCGCGATGCCCGGTGGCGAAATTGTCGAGGTTGACGACGTCCTGCTCCAGACGCAGCAACGCCTCGACCAGATGCGAACCGATGAAGCCCGCACCGCCGGTCACGAGCCAGCGCAACGGACGTGAACGAAGCGTCTCGGCCGCAGCGGCCAACGCGGAAGGCGGCGGTCTTCCAGGAGCCATTACAGTCTCCAGACGTCGATGCCGCGCGCACGCAACGCCGTTTGATCAGCCTGGCACTTGACGTCAACGTAGAGCCCCCCCGGTTCCAAGCCGGCGACGTACTCGTCAACTGAAATTTTCTTGTATTCGGCGTGTGCCACCGCCGCAACGATCGCATGCGCGCGCGGCAGATCCTTCCACGGGGTCAATTTCACGCCGTACTCGTGCATCGCTTCGACGGAATCGGCCACCGGATCGTGCACGTGGACGGTCACGCCGTACGAGTCGAGCTCATGCACGACGTCGATCACGCGTGAGTTGCGGAGATCCGGACAGTTCTCCTTGAACGTCAGGCCGAGTACATTGACGCGTCCCCCTTTCACGGGGAATCCGGCACGAATCATTTGCTTGACAGTCTGTTCGGCGATGAACTTGCCCATGCCGTCGTTGATGCGGCGGCCCGCCAGAATCACTTGCGGGTGGTAGCCCAGCCGATCGGCCTTATGCGTCAGGTAATACGGATCGACACCGATGCAGTGGCCGCCGACCAGTCCGGGCCGAAACGGCATGAAGTTCCATTTCGTCCCGGCAGCCTCGAGGACTTCCGTGGTATCGATGCCGATCTTGTGGAAGATGAGCGCGAGCTCGTTCATCAACGCGATGTTGAGATCGCGCTGCGTATTCTCGATCACTTTCGCGGCTTCTGCGACCTTGATCGAGCTCGCGCGATAGACGCCGGCCAGGACGATGCTGCCGTAAATCGCCGCGACGCGGTCGAGCGTTTCCGGCGTGTCGCCCGAGACCACTTTCGTGATCTTGGTCAGCGTGTGCTCCTTGTCACCGGGATTGATTCGCTCGGGCGAATAACCGACGAAGAAATCGCGCTTCCACACCATGTTCGCGTGCGCCTCGATGACTGGCACACAGACTTCCTCGGTCGCGCCGGGATAGACGGTGGACTCGAACACGACGACGGCGCCGCGTCTCAAGTTGCGTCCGACCGATTCGCTCGCGCCCAACAGTGGACCGAAATCCGGTTGATGCGCCGCGTCGATCGGCGTCGGGACCGCGACGATAATGAATTCG
>DASPYC010000530.1:0-3192 GCA_035636955.1 Casimicrobiaceae bacterium | reverse complement strand
ACCACTGCCGCGGCGAGTGCGCAGATTCCGCTATCGACGTTCGCGAGCTACGGGCCGACGAATACGCCGCTCGCCGTCAACCATCAGGCGCAATTCGCGGCGTCGACGATCTCGTTCAACCTGCCGCCTGACGTGTCGCTGTCCGATGCGACGCGCGTGGTCAACGAAACGATGGGCCGGCTCGGCGTTCCGTCGAGCGTGCATGGCACGTTCCAGGGCACGGCACGGGCGTTCCAGGCGTCGCTCTCGAGTCAGCCGTGGCTGATTCTCACGGCGCTTCTGACCGTCTATATCGTGCTCGGCATGCTCTATGAGAGCTACGTGCACCCGCTGACGATTTTGTCGACGCTGCCATCGGCTGGCGTCGGCGCGTTGCTCGCGCTGCTCGTGTTTCGCACCGAGTTCAGCCTAATGGCGTTCATCGGCGTGATCCTGTTGATCGGTATCGTCAAGAAGAACGCGATCATGATGATCGACTACGCGCTGGACGTCGAGCGCCGTCTCGGTATGACGCCGCGCGATGCAATCTTCGACGCGTGCTTGCGGCGCTTCCGACCGATCATCATGACGACACTCGCGGCGATGCTCGGTGCGTTGCCGCTGGCACTCGGGACTGGCGACGGCGCAGAGCTTCGCCGTCCACTGGGCATCTCGATCGTTGGCGGACTTTTGCTGAGCCAATTGCTGACGCTTTACACGACGCCGGTCGTATATCTGTATCTCGATCGATTCCGGCTGTGGTGCCTGCGCCGCTTTCGGCGGACTGCGCCACCCGCCGCAGGCCAACTTCCCGCCCTGCAGGAGGTCTGATCATCATGCGGCCGCGTCCGACGCCATTCATCGCGGCAATCGCTTTGCTCGCGATCGCGGGCTGCACGGTCGGGCCCGATTACGTCCGGCCTACTGCCGAGGCGCCCGCTACGTACAAGGAAATGCCGCCCGCAAAACCGGCCGCGCCCGCCGACGCGTCGTCGCGCGGGCAGTGGTGGGAAGTCTTTGGCGATTCCAAGCTGAACGAGCTCGAGGAAGGCGTCGCCGCTGCGAATCAAAACCTACGCGCCGCCGAGGCGAATTATCGTCAAGCGCAGGCCGCTGTACAGGCAGCGCGCGCTGGCCTGTATCCGACAATCGGCGCAAACGTCAGCGCAGATCGCGCGCGCGCGGCCGGAAGGACCCAATCGCTCTACACGCTCGGGCTCCCGGTCGATTGGGAAGTCGACCTGTGGGGGAAAATCCGGCGCTCGGTCGAAGCGAGCGAAGAAAGCGCGCAGGCGTCGGCGGCGGACCTCGAAGCGTCGCGCTTGAGCTTGCAGGCGCAGCTCGCGCAGTCGTACTTCGGACTGCGAATTGCGGACCGGCAGAAGAAGCTGTTGGACGAGACGGTCGCCGCCTATCAACGTTCACTCGAGTTGACCCAGAACCGCTACAACGCGGGCGTCGTCGCTCGCGCGGACGTCGTGCAAGCGGAAACGCAACTGCTGGCCGCGCAGGTACAGGCGGTCGAGATCGGCGTCGCGCGCGCAGAATTCGAGCACGCGATCGCCGTCTCCATCGGCAAGCCGCCGGCGGAATTCTCGTTGGCGGCGGTCGAGACGACGACGCCGTTGCCGCCGATTCCGGCGGCGCTTCCATCCGAGCTGCTCGAGCGGCGTCCCGACATCGCTGCGGCCGAACGGCGCGTCGCTGCGGCGAACGCGCAAATCGGCGTCGCCACTGCTGCGTTCTATCCGTCGCTCTCGCTTTCAGGAAACTTCGGCTTTGCAGGATCGAGCTTCTCGAACTGGATCTCGCTGCCCAACCGCGTTTGGTCGCTCGGCGCCGCGCTTGCGACGCCGTTGTTCGACGCCGGACTTCGCAAGGCGCAACGCGACGAGACGATCGCCGCATACGACGCAACCGTCGCGAACTACCGGCAGACAGTGTTGGCCGGTTTCCAGGAGGTCGAGGACAACCTGGCCGTCTTGCGTATCCTCGCGGAAGAAGCGGGCGTACAAGAAAAGGCGCTGCAATCGGCGCGCCGGGCCGTCGAGCTTGCGATGAACCAGTATCGCGCTGGACTTGTGAACTACATCAGTGTCGTCGCGCTCCAAGTGATCGCGCTTGCCGCCGAGCGCAACGCGATCGAGCTGGACGGACGTCGCTTTACCGCCAGCGCGACATTGATCAAGGCACTCGGCGGTGGCTGGCGCGCCGCTGATTTGCCCAGTGCGTCTCGTCTTGCAGGGCGGGCGCCCTAAGCTTTTATGCAGGCCGAATTTTCCTGTTGAAAAGCTTGAATTCCTCGATCTTCTGACATATGATTAGCACTCGCGGTTGCTGAGTGCTAACAAAAGCGGTCCGGCATTCTCCCGGCCCGAGGCCACCGAGCATCTAGCGGCGCAACAGATTGTTTTTCATATGATTTCAATTAAGGAGTGAGGTAATTACATGAAGCTTCGTCCTCTACACGATCGCATCATCGTCAAGCGGCTCGAAGAGGAGCGCAAATCAGCCGGCGGCATCGTCATTCCAGATACCGCTGCTGAAAAGCCCTCGATGGGTGAGGTAATAGCCGCGGGACCCGGCAAGACCGACGACAACGGCAAGGTGATCCCTATGGGGGTCAAGGTCGGAGAGAGGATTCTCTTCGGCAAGTACTCCGGCCAGGAATTCAAGATCGAAGGTCAGGAATTGCTGCACATGCGTGAAGACGACGTCATCGGCGTCGTCGCCTAACGCATTCAACCGAATCCGCATCAGGAGATACCAATCATGGCAGCCAAAGACGTTCGCTTCGGCGAAAACGTCCGTAACAAGATGGTGAACGGCGTCAATATTCTTTCGAACGCCGTCAAGGTCACCCTGGGTCCCAAGGGCCGCAACGTCGTCCTCGAGCGTAGCTTCGGCGCGCCGACTATCACCAAGGACGGTGTCTCGGTCGCGAAGGAAATCGAACTCAAGGACAGGTTCGAGAACATGGGTGCGCAAATGGTCAAGGAAGTCGCCTCCAAGACGTCCGACGTCGCGGGCGACGTCACGACGACCGCAACCGTACTCGCGCAATCGATCATCGCCGAAGGCATGAAGTATGTCGCCGCCGGCATGAACCCGATGGACTTGAAGCGCGGCATCGACAAGGCAGTCATCGGAATCGTCGCCGAGCTGAAGAAGATCAGCAAGCCGTGCACGACCAGCAAGGAAATCTCGCAAGTG
>DASPYC010000529.1:0-8854 GCA_035636955.1 Casimicrobiaceae bacterium | reverse complement strand
GTCGATGTCCTCTTGCGTGTAGACGTGCGGTGGCGGCTTCCATGACTGATAGCCGGCCATCAGGCCGAGAGCGAACAGCACACCCACTGACACCAGCAGCGCCTGCGCATACCGCCCGACGAAGCGGCGCCAGCGTGACGTGGGCGGGGGCTGCGGGGAGGACGATTGCGTCGGCGATCCCGTATCCGCTTTCGGCGCGGGGGTGGCAGGTGTTTGCGGCCGGCGCGGTTGGCGCGATCGGTCCGAACTGCTGTACAGCGTCGCTCGTTTCATCTGCGGCTCATTCCATCGCTGGCGTCGTGACGGGAACGGCGGCGCGTAGGCGTCCGCCTGCAGAAGTCTCCAATCTCAACCAACTGCACTATTACCTTACCTCATTCCGGGTCGATGTTTTTCCGTTCGAGTGGGTCGGCATCCACATCGTTCCGTGAACGCGATATCGGGCAGCTCGATTCAGCAAGCTTACGCCCGCCGCAGCATTGCGGCATCGTTCCCGCAGCGCTAACGTGGCGCGGGCGGCGTTACCGGCCGAACCCCTGCGGAGGAATGCGTCATGCCTCGAGTGAAGCGTACGCGGAGAAAACATTCGGTTCGCGCCAGCGTCCAGATCCATCAATTGTCAAAGGCCGGTACGTCGATCGACTTCCACATCTACGCCGATGAGGAGAAGATCGGGACGATGATCATCGGGCGTGGATCGCTCACCTGGTTCGGCCGCAATCGAAAAACGCCGATCGAGCTCAACTGGACGCGTTTCGCGCAAATCATGGACGAACGCTACGACGATTGACGCCGATACAGTGTATTCGAGCCTAATCGCCCCGGCAGCGACTCGCTACAACGCCGCCTTGTCGGTATCGGGCGCCGGCGTCACCGTTTCGCCCGCAGGCGGCGTGCGCAATTCCTCTTTGCGCTTGCGCTTTTCTTCCTGCTTCTGTTTCTTGGCGAGATCTCGTTGGCGTTTCGCGAATGCATAGTTGGGTTTGGCCAATTGACGGTCCTTTTCCGTGGTTGCAGGGAAGACATTGACAAGTATGACACTCCGGCAGAAGTCGGCGGGGCCGTGGGGCGTTATTCGAAATTGACAGTCAGCACTTGGCGGCGGTCGCGGCGCGGCGCAAGTCCGAAGCGGCTGTAAAGCGCGTTGGCCGGCGCATTGTCCGGTCCGACTTCGGCATGCAGCGCGAGGATGCCGCGCCGCTTGCATTCGCCGATCGGTGCGGTCATTGCGGCATGGCCGACGCCGCGGCGCCGATGTCTGGCGCGTACGGAAAGATCGTCGACGAACGCGTCGCGTCCGCCAAACTCCATGCTAAAGCGCACCGTTACAACGACATAGCCCGCGATCTCGCCACCATCGAGCAATAGCCATACCGCTCCCCAAGAAGGATTGTTGAGAAGCGCCGAGAAACTGTTCGTCGCCCAGAGCCGGTCGAGCCGATGTCCGGACTCCGCGTAGAACTCCGCCATGAGATCGACGAGCGCTGGAATCCGCGCGGCCGACGCAAAGTCCGCAGTCGCTGTCAAAACGACATCTAAGGCGCCCGAAGGGGCAGCGATGCCTGGCCGAACACGTACCGCCAGCCGGCCGGCGTTCGGACGTACGTGTCGCTGAACCACAGCTTGTAATCGAACGGCTTGCCGTCTTCGGTCCCCTTCGCCCAAAGCAGCGCTGTCACGATGGCGGTGTCGCCCCATACGCGGACCACTTGATTAGAGTCTTCTTGGTGCTCGTACACGGTGTTGCCGCGGGTCTCCTTCAGCAAGTCGGCCTTGGCAAACGCCTGCCCGCGACCCGTTACCAGCACGAAGTCATCGGCCAGAATGCGATCCATCGCTTTGGCGTCGTTGTTCTTTACCGCCAGCTGATATTGCGTGTCGAGATCGGCAACGATCTTCTTGTCGTCGATATCGGAGGCGGACGAGGCGATCGCGGCAACCAAGGCCGAAATCAGCAGCGTCAACGCCGTCAGCGGATTTTTGCGCATCGGAACCTCTCGCAGACTATCGATCCATCTGTTACGCGTCGGGCGTGGCGTCCTGCACAAACTCTAAGACGTAATACGTTCTGGGATCATCCCCGGGGGCCTTCTGACGCGCGGCGATTCGCGGCTTCAACCCATGCACGCACGCGAGGTGGATGGCATCGTTGAGCTCGGGGTAGTTTGCCTTGACCATGTAGAGCCGGCCGGCGGCAGAAAGATGATTGTGGATCTTCTGAAACAGCAGATGATGCGCCTTGAATTCGGTGTCCCATTGCGCGGTGGCCACGTCGTTGGCAGCGAGCTTGTTGCGGCCCGGCAAGTTCGCAATCACGACATCGAAAACCTGCCCTGCGGCAACGGCCTCGAACACGTTGCCCTTCAATACCGTGACGCGGCTCTGCAGATTCGCGCGACGGATGTTTTCGTGGGCATTGGCGACGGCCGCGTCGGAGATGTCGATCGCCAAAACGCTGACTGCGCCTTGGTCGGCAGCGCGGATCGCGAGCGCCCCCGTCCCCGTACCGATGTCGGCCACGCGATTTCCGCGGGCGATCTGCATCGCGCGTGCAAGCAGCTGCGTATCCTGTTTCGGTGGAAACACGCCCGCAAAAACGGCGAGCTTCCGGCCGTAGAATTCCACCAAACGTTCGGCCGGCGCAGTCGACGCCCATTCCTGCTGTTGCGCCTGCTGGCGGCGGTCAACCTCTTCGAGTTGCATCGCCGAGAGCGTCGGGATACGAATCTCGTCCATTCCGCGATTCAATATGGGTTCAATCGCGCGCTCTTCTAAGCCGGCTTTGGCGCACGCTGCGCCGGATCATAAAAGAACGTTTCTTCAGCAATGCGTTCACCTTCCCAGCGCTGATAAGCAAGCTCCTCCATGTGCGTCTTCGTACCGTCCGGCCATTCGAAATCGAAGACCCATCGGACCACGACATTGTCGCCGTTCACGAATACCGGACGGACACACGTCGATTTAACAGATCGCGCCTTTGCGAGGACCGCACGCTCGCGCGCCATCAGTAAATCTCGCCCGACGCGCGGCGGCGACTGGTTCTCCTGCATCGATGCGTCTTCCGTATAGAACTCCTCGATCGCCTCAACGTGCGCATTCTCCTCGACCCGCACGATGAATCGTTCGAGCGTTTCAGCGGTGGGCACGGGAGCGCACAACGCGGCAATTGGGAACGCGAAGCATCAGCGGATGTTACTCGTATCGGCAGACGGCGGCTGCCACGTCGGCGGCTGGAAATGGGCATGGCGCTGCGGCGAGTAGCCGGCTTCGAGAAAAAGCCGCACGTGCGGTTTGCAGCGAACGGCACTCAATTCCGCGCGTCCAAAATATCGCACCTCCAATGTCTCTTCACCGTCCGGTTGCAATGTGCCGCCAAGGGGCTCTGCAGCGAAAATGGTTGAAACCCACGACACTTTGTCGCCGTTCGAATAGGTGCTCGCGCACAGCTCGCCGCCGAACACCCCGACGATATGCGTGAGCGCGACGTGCAACCCTGTCTCCTCCCACATCTCGCGCACTGCCGCGTTCGATGGCGTCTCGTAGGGCTCTATCATTCCTCCGGGCGTCGTCCAATCGTTGCCTTCGGCATGGCGCACGAGAAGAACGCGCCGCTGATCGTCGAACGTCAATACGCTCACCGTCGGGATTTCGACCACCGTCGTGCCGACCTTCGCTCGCAATTCCCGCATGTAATCGGACATCGGCATGGTTCAGGCGGACGAGGCGGGAATCAACGAATAGACGGCGGCAGTCTCCGGAATGCCGCCGATAACGAGACGATTGCGAGCCAGGCACTCGAACTCGGCGCCGGATTTTTCGGCCACGCGCCGGCTGGCGATGTTGTCCGATGCAGCGACGATCTCGATTCGCGTGAGCCGTAACACTTCGAATCCAAATCGTGCGAGGCACTGCACGGCCGCGACGGCAAACCCTTCTCGCTGCCGCGCTTGGCGCACCCAATACCCGAGGTTGGCGATATTGTGGTCGCGATTGAAATGATTGAGCCCGGCGCCGCCGACGTACCCTCCCGCGCGATCGAACAAGCCGAAGTTGTACTCTTCGCCGCTGTGCCAGGACGCTTGACACCTCTTCACCCAGACGATGCTGTCCTCTTCGGCGTATTCGGCGCGGCACCACGGCATCCACCGGCCGACGGTTTCGACGGATTCGCTCGCCGCGACGAACAGCGGCCCTGCATCTTCGTCGCGATAAGGGCGCATCGCGATATGATGAGACGAAAGCTCGACGAGTGGCACGATCGCCGAATTCACGCGCTCCGCTCCACGATCACGGCCGTGCCGTAGCACAAGACTTCGGTGACACCGTTCATCACTTCGGTGGCGTCATAGCGAATGCCGACAACGGCGTTGGCGCCTAGCTGCTGCGCGTGTGCGAGCATCAATTCAAACGCCTCGCCACGCGTCTTTTCACAGAGGCTCGTGAAGAGCGAGATGTTGCCGCCGACGAGCGTTTGAAGCGAGCCGCCGATGGTGCCGAAGATCGACCTTGAGCGGACCATGATGCCGCGGACGACGCCAAGGTTCCGCGCGATCTTGTAGCCGTCGAGCGTGAATGCAGTGGTGGTCAGCGCATGATCCACGATCGATACTCCTTGCGCTTCCTGAAAGCGGGTTCGTTCATCGATCGCAAGGAGCAGCTCACCGCGAAAAGCGGAGAACCGCTCGGGCGTGCGCCTTGGCAGCTTCTTCGGCGCGGCTTCTCGGCGGCGAGGTGGTTTCCAACGATCGGAGAAGCCTGCCGGAGACTGCCGTTATCTCTTCGACGGCGGCGAGGAACGCGCCCTCGTTGGCTTTCGACGGCTTTGTGAAACCGCTCACCTTTCTCACGAATTGCAAGGAAGCGGAGCGAATCTCCTCCTCCGTGACGGGCGGCTCGAAGTTGAACAGCATCTTGATGTTTCTGCACATGAGCGTTACCGAAGAGACTAAGAATCGATTAGAAACGGCGCTGCGACCAGCAGTGCGCCGATGATCGATAGCCAAAGCACGCTATCGGTGAAATAAGGGTAGACGCATAGAAGTATGCCTGCCGTCATCGGGACAAGTTTCGACTGGCGCTTGCCATAGATGAAGTAGCCCGCGCCCACCGCGCCCGCAAGAATGCCGAAAATGAGGCTGTTCATGCGGATAGCGTGAACACACGATCATTCACCTCGACCTCACCATGCGGGTAATCGGCGGCCGTCACTTCACTGAATCCAAGCCGCACGAGCAGGCCGACGGAGCGGGCGTTCCGCGGATCGACCGTTGCGAAGAGCGCAGTCACGCCGCGTTCAGCGGCTAACCAGGGCAGCGCAGCGCGACACGCTTCAAACGCGACACTGCGACCCCAATAGCAAGGGGCGAACGCAAACGCGAAATCAGCTCTTTTCGCCGGATAGATCGTTGCCTGAACAAATCCCGTACATTGGCCCGAATGAAGGCGCACGATCCAGTTCAGCCATTGCTGTTGTCCGTCTGAGGATCGCCCTCGCTCGAGTTGAGTGTATCGCTCACGCAGCGCTGATACGGATGCCGGCGGTTGGCCGGGCATGTAATCGTAGATCGCGATGGCCGACATCGGTTCGAACATTTCCTCAGCGTGTGCGGCCGCGAGCGGCTCGAGACGCAGTGTGCGTGATTCAATGGGCGAGGAATTGGGCGGCATTTTCGTGGCTGATGCTCCATCGTGATGCAGTAGTCGCGGAAGGCAATCGCTGATCGGCATCTGGTCGCAAAGCAGAACCGCATCGATGTTTCTTCAAAGGGGCTTATTCTCGGTCCCTTCGCCAGGCGTCACGAATAGCATCTTTGTGGGGACCGATGTGCGAGCGGTGTGCCACGTTCCTCGCGGCACGATCGCAAATGAGCCGGACTCGCGCAAGTGGATGAGCTCCTCGACGCCGTTTCGGTCGAGCACCATCGTCACGTCGCCCGAAAGGAGGCAGACGATTTCATCGCCGGCGGGATGAATCTCCCATGTCGACCAGTCTGACTCGAACGCGAATGACGAGACGAGCAGCCGCCCTTTGAAACGATCGAAACGGGCGTCGAGTTCCTCGAAGACCGCAGGCGTTACGGCGACGGGAATCGCGGAATGGTTAGGCTCGACAACGACAAATGTCGACGTCAAATCAAGCTTCATTGAATCTTAGTGCCCGTGATGCGATGGCGCGCCGCTGTCGTCATAGCCGCGAAGGTGCCCATATTTCATTGCCTGTGCCGCACTCAAGATCTCGGCTTGTTCGAGATGTGCTTGCAGATGCGTCGCCCGGATTTCGCTCTGCAGCGCCGCAATCGAGCTTAAGGACTTCGCGAGTGCCTCGCGGGAAATCGACTTTGATGCGAAGAGCTCGTCGAGCGTGCGTTCCTCGTCCACCAAACGCGCACCAAGGGCGCTCGCACGCGTTTGCATGCGGCGAAACAGCGCTGCCGTTCTCTCTCTTTGCAGTGGTGAGAGCGTGAGATCGTCCGCGAGCTCGAGCACGTGGGCCGGCCCTGGATAACCGTTGAGCTCCGCCGCCTTTGCGAAGCCCATGCCTTTACCGGCGGCATAGTCGGCCATTTCTTGATCCGATAATGCTTTGATGCCGCGCGATTGCTCGTGCACGTAAGGCGACGCCGCAAAGCTGATTGGCGCAAACGTGAGCGCCGCAGCGGCGACAGAAAGCAGGAATCGGATCATGAAGGGTCCTATGCCGTTATCGAGGTATCAGCGAACAACGCGCGCCGTGATTGCAGCCCGAGCGACGAAATGCTACATGTCCCCGGTCGGCACGATGCCGGCATTTTCTACCATGAGAATGACGGCACGTTCCGGCGCTCGCGTACGGTGAAGCACGCCCTTCGGCACAACAAAACCCTGCCGAGGGTGAAGCTCGACCGAGCGGCCCTCCAGGTCGATCAAAAAACGGCCTTCGAGAACGAAGAAGAATTCATCGTCATTGTCGTGTTTGTGCCAGTGATATTCGCCCTGCATCACGCCCAGGCGAACGACCGAGTCGTTCACCCGGCAAAGCGTTTGGTTGTACCAGCGATCAGTGCAGGAAGCGATCAAGTCCGGAACGTCGACCAGCGCCAGCGGCGGATAACGAATGTCGAGATAAGTTGCGTAGGGATAGTCTTGCGTTTCTGCCATGGTGCTCTCCATGTCCATTGAGGAAGATCCTAGCGGGACTTAGCGACATCAGCGACTTCCTTCTGAAGGCGCGAAATGCGATCGCGAGCGGCTTGCTTCATGGTCCCGTATTTTTCTGTCACCGAACGCATTTCGGCGTCGATGCTTTGCAGCACCCATTCTCTTTGCCAGAGCGCCGCATTCCGGTCGTTGTAGTTGTATTCCCTCTTGTCGGTTAGAGCGGCGAGCTCGATTTTTTCCGCCTGTTCGTAGCCGGCGATTTCTCGCTCGAGTCCGCTGACTTCGAAAGTGATCTCGCGTTTCCGCCGTTCCCGCGCCATCGCGCTGACGTTCGCGCGTAGCCGCGACAGTTGCTCGTCGCTACCGGGTCCGGCCGGGCTGGTGCCGCTCGCTTCGGGCGATGCGACTACTATCGCAGAGCCCGTGCCGCGGCAAGGCTGATCCTGATATAGCGTTTTTCCATCCTGCACGCACTTGTAAATCTCCCCGATGGCAACGCGGGGCGTCAGCGCTGCAACGAGCAGTGCGCAAATCTCAAGCTTCGACGGACGTTTCATCAAACCCCCCTATCGCCGAGCTACTTGGACCGCTTCACGCAACGCGGCTCTCGCCAAGATCCGCGTGGAATCGAGGACGGGAAGCGCCGAGTCCGCGTCGCCGATCAGTAAAGGGAATTCCGTGCAACCCAACACGACCGCGTCGCAGCCCCGCCGCTTGCCGGCGGCGATGACATCGTTAAAGTATAAGCGCGTGGACTCGTTGAACTGACCGTACACAAGTTCATCGAACGTCAGCGCGTTGATTCGCTGTCGATCGTCAAGCGGCGGTACCTCGTGGTCGATTCCTCTCGCGTCAAGCTTGGACGGGTAGACAGCGCTCTCCATCAAGTACTGCGTGCCGAGGATGAGTACGCGCTCGAAGCGCCGTTCGACGGCAACGGCCGCGACCTCTGTCGCAATGTGCAGCCAAGGCAACGGTGATCGGTCTTGCAGGAGATCGATCGCCTGATGAACGGTGTTATCCGGGCAGACCAGCAGATCCGCACCGCTTGCCTGAAGCTTGGCGGCGGACGAGAGCAGCAGATCGGCGACGGCGTCCCAATCGCCCACTTCGATGTAGCGCATGTAGTGGGCGAGTGGATAGGTGTGCATCGTGATTTCCGGATGCGCATGCCGACCGAGCCGTTCGGCACCTTCGACGCAGACGGTCCGATAGCAGAGGGCGGCGCCTTCTGCGCTCACACCAACGATTCCAATGTGCTTCGGCATGCGCTCCGACATTGCTCATTCAGCGGGAAAAACGTCGGCGATCTCGTAATGCGCGACGCTGCGGTCGTAGTTAACCATCATCGCTTGCACTTCGAGCGGAACAACCGCAGCATCAACATCGACACCCGCGAACGCCTCGATCGAGCTCAACGAATCCCACAGCGTAACGACTTGAAACTCGGTGCCGGCCGCGAGTTCGCGCCGCAGGACAGTTGCCCGAATGAATCCGGGAAGTGAGGCGAGCTCCGGAAACGTTTCGTGCTCGAGATGATTGACATAGCGATCAGCAAATTCCCGCCTGGCGATTCCCGTCCAATGTCTCGATATCATGGCGTGTCCGCGCGCTGCGTAGCAATTGCGCGATCGGCGATTCTCTCGCGGCCCAGCGTCTCAAATGCGCTCATAGGTCAGCGAAACGGCACCTGCCGGAAACGGCCGCGTGCGACCGT
>DASPYC010000528.1:0-4378 GCA_035636955.1 Casimicrobiaceae bacterium | reverse complement strand
CCGAATGGAATAGCGCGCTATTGTCGGCGGCGGGCGTTGCGGCGCGCGCCCCGCTGATCGATCGTCCTCTACGTGTCGTGTCGTGACGGACGCGGATCGATATTTCGCGTTGTACGCCGCCGCAGTGCCGGTCGGCGCACGGCCGCGCCGGCCACTGCCGACGTTGCCTCCGCTCGCCGAGCGCCATTTCAAGTCCGTCTACGTCGAGACGCCGGAATTGACGCTACCCCAGCTCTACAGCGTGGGTGTCGAATGCGGCCATCAAGAAGCGCGACTCCAGCTGAAGCGCCGCGTGGGCGAGGTGAACGCACAACTCGAGGAATTTCGCGCCGTTCGCGGCGACAAGGCGCAGCTTGCGTCGGACCTGTTGAACGCGCAACGCACGATCGCGACATTGCAGATGCAGGCGGGCGGCGCGCACGTGCAGATCGCGGCGATGCTGAAGCACAGCCGCCATCTCGAATTCGAAGTCGACAAGGCCCGTGCGCGAATCGACGAAATTGAAATGTCGCGAGCGTGGCGTGCGACGGTCCCGGTGCGCCGGCTCGGCCATCGGATGAAGGTACTGAGCGCGCAAGCGCGCGCCGGTTGGCGCGGGTTGCGGCGGCTGCCGCAGCAAGTGTCAATCGCGGCGACGATCCTGAGCGACCAGGGCGCGCAAGCGCTCGCCAAACGTGTCGTCCAGAAAATGCGCGGCCGGCCTGCTTTTCGAGCGGCAACGGTCGAATACACGCACGAGGACGCCGTCGCTCCGTTGTTTTTCGTCACTGTCGAGTTGCCGCGGGTCTCCATCATCATCCCTGCGTACGGCAAACCGCTCCTCACGTTCACCTGCCTCAAGAGCGTGCAAGCGCACGCTTCGGCGGGCCAATATGAAGTGATCGTCATCGACGATGCGTCGCCCGAGCCGCTCGGACAGGCGTTGCGCGCCGTGCACGGCGTCCGCTTCGAGCGCAACAGCGCGAACCTTGGCTTCATCGGCAGCTGCAACCGCGGCGCGGAAATCGCCCGCGGCGAAATTCTCGTCTTCCTCAACAACGACACGATCGTCATGCCGGGCTGGCTCGATGCGCTGACCGACGTGTTCGCGGAGCATCCGGACGCGGGACTGGTCGGCGCCAAGCTCATTTATCCGGATGGGCGCCTGCAGGAAGCCGGCGGCATCGTGTGGCGGGACGGCTCCGCATGGAACTACGGACGCGATGACGACCCGAACAAGCCCGAATACAACTATCTGCGCGAGGTCGACTACTGTTCGGGCGCATGTCTCGCGATGCCGCGCGCGCTGTTCCGCTCACTGGGCGGCTTCGACGTGCGTTACGCCCCTGCCTATTACGAGGACGCCGATCTCGCTTTCGCCGTGCGCGGCGCCGGCCGCAAAGTCTTTTATCAGCCGCTCTCGACGGTTGTCCATTTCGAGGGTCAGACGTCCGGTACCGATACCAGCGAAGGTGTGAAGCAGCATCAAGTCGTCAATCGCGAGACATTCGCTGCGAAATGGTCGTCTGTGCTGGCAAGCCACGAAGTGAATGGCATACGTGCCGAGTTCGAGCGCGACCGCAGCGCCGTCCGCCGCATATTGGTGATCGAAGCGTGCATGCTGACACCGGATCAAGACGCCGGTTCCGTGCGCACGCTCGCGATGCTCGAGATACTGACGTCGCTCAACTGCAAGATCACATTCATCGCCGACAATCTCGAATATCGGCAACCGTACGTATCGCAGTTGCAGCGGCGCGGCGTCGAGGTGCTGTTTTCGCCGTATGTCGATTCGGTTGCGAGGCTGCTCGATCAACGCGGCAGCGAATTCAACATGGTGCTGATGGCGCGGCACTACGTTGCGATCAAGCATATCGAGACGGTTCGCGCCTTCGCCCCCGCCGCGCTCGTCGTATTCGATACCGTCGATTTGCACTTTCTGCGCGAAGAGCGTTTGGCGGAGCTCGAGTCGAGCGCACTCGCGAAAGTGGCGGCGCGCGCGAAGCGCGAGGAGGAGCTCGCACTAATTCGCAAGGCCGACGTGACGTTGGTGGTCAGCCCGACCGAGCATACGTTGCTCGCGGATCTCGTGCCCGAAGCACGGGTGATGGTGCTGTCGACAATTCACGAGCTGTTGCCACGTGGAAAACCGTTCGCCGAACGTGAAGGGCTCGTGTTCATCGGCGGATTCCAGCATCCGCCCAACGCCGACGCGGTGCTGTGGTACGCGCGCGAAATTCTTCCGCTGTTGCGCCAACGGCTGCCCGGCGTGCGCACGGTGATCGTCGGCAGCCTGGTGCCGGCGCCGATCAAGACGCTGGCGGCGCCGGATTTCGTCATCGCCGGCTATGTGCCCGACGTCGCGCCGTATTTCAACGGCTGCCGCATATCGATCTCGCCGCTGCGCTATGGCGCGGGCGTCAAAGGGAAGATCAATCTGGCGATGAGCTACGGGCTGCCGGTCGTCGCTACGTCGGTCTCCGTCGAGGGGATGCATCTCACGTCCGGCGAAGACGTGCTTGTCGGCGATACGCCAGCGGAGTTCGCCGACGCGATCGTGCGCCTCTACCATGATCCGAGCTGTGGGAAAAGCTCGCAGCTGGCGGGCGCGATAACATCCGTCGTTATTTTTCGCGCGACGTCGCGCGAAGCCCGATCACGCGCCTCATTGCGCTCGCCGACGGTCACCGCGCCGTTCGTCTTGCAGGGAACGAAAAGAAACCCGCGCGGAAGTCGCTTAACGCCGGCTAGCGGCGGACGAAAACGAGATCAAACAGTTCGTGGCCGAGCTTCTGGCCACGTTCCTCGAATTTGGTGAGCGGCCGCCACTGCGGGCGCTCGGCAAACCCCATGGCAGTATTGACCAACAATGGTTCCGCCGTCATTATCGCAAGCACGTCCTCTGCGTACTCTCGCCAGTCGGTCGCCACATGCAAGTAACCGCGTGGACCTAGGCGCTCCGCGAGCGCATGGACGAACCCGGGCTTCAGCAGACGCCGCTTATGGTGCCGCTTCTTCGGCCACGGATCGGGAAAGAACACGTGAATCGCCGCGAGCGACGACGGCGCCATCATCGTATTCACGACATCGACGGCGTCGTGTCGGACGACCCGCACGTTGGTGAGACAGAGTGCGTCGACGCGGTTCAACAGCGAACCGATGCCGGGCAAATGTACGTCGACCGCGACAAAGTCGAGATCGCGATGCGCGTCGGCGATGATGGCGGTGGTTTCTCCCATGCCGAATCCGATCTCGAGCACGACGGGCGCCCGGCGGCCGAAGATGCCCGCCCAGTCGACCGCTTCCGTCGAGAAGGGTACGCCGTAGAGCGGAAAAAAATCGTCGCACGCGCGACGCTGCGCGGGCGACAGTCGCCCTTGCCGCAACACATAGCTGCGAATCGGCCTGCGTGGCTTTTCTTGCGTCGTATCCGCCAGCATCGTTCTTGGCTTCGAAGCTTATGGGCGCGACCGGGACCAAATCGCGTCGTTGAGGCGCCGGTCCTGCTTGCGCCGTTCTTCGCCGCCGACCGTGTAGTCGAAGCGAATCGTGTCGGCGTCGATCCAGATCGCATTCGCATCCGACCATGGCGGTTGCGGCTTCCACGTGAGCTCCTTGACGATGTCGTCGCGCGTCACGCGCCAGACGGCGACTTCGCCGTCGCAGATCTTCGCGCAAATGTCGACCGTGACAAGGTGCTGCCGATCCGGCGACAGCGTCGGTTCGGCCGCTAATCGATATTGTTTGCCGTTCGCGCGCTGCAGCAGGAGGAAACCGGTCTGATCGCCGTCGGTCGTGAACAGCACGACGGCGTTGATCCGATCGAAATAGTCCCACAGCGTGAACGATTTTGCGCCGGTGATTGCGACGCTGTCACGAAACGTCGTCGTGCCCGACGGGAAGAGCGAAACTTTGAGATCGTCGCCGTCGCGCACCGCCAGGCCGGGCAATCGCTTCAACTGCACTTCTTCGATCAGCCGCCCGCAGTGCGCCTGATCTTCGGCGTTGGCGCAAAGCTCGGCGACTTGTGCCGCCGGAATTGAAATGCCATGCGCGGACGACACAAATGCAAGCATGGCGAGCGTGAGACCCGCGCGCAATGAAGCCGCCATAACGCTAGCGTTCGTTGCCAGCCACTACGAGATCAGTCCCGATGTCGGCGAGCTGGGACTTGCCGCGTAGAGCTTGCGTGGCATGCGGCCGGCAAGAAATGCCTCGCGCCCCGCATCGATCGCGAGTCGCATCGCATGCGCCATTCGCACAGGATCTTGCGCCACCGCGATCGCGGTATTCATCAGCACGCCGTCGCACCCCAATTCCATCGCTTGCGCCGCGTCGCTCGCCGTTCCGACACCGGCGTCGACCAGCACCGGAACGCCCGCGCCCTCGACGATCAGGC
>DASPYC010000527.1:0-10043 GCA_035636955.1 Casimicrobiaceae bacterium | reverse complement strand
GCTTCGCATGCGTGGTCGTGTCACCACACACGACAACGGACGCCCGCTTCGCGAGTCCGAGTGCCGTCAGCACGGGCCACGTGAATCGCTCGGCCTTGTTGGTCACCACGCCCCAGCGGAGCGACCGCTGTTCGAGGGCCTTCAGCAGCTGATCGATGCCATCGAAGAGCCGCGTCGTATCGGCAAGACCCGCTTCGTAGTACGCAAGAAACGCGTCGCGCAGCTCGCGATACCTGTCGTCATCGGGCAGAACGCCCATGCCGGCGCCGATAAGGCCGCGTGCACCGGACGATGCGTGCGCGCGAAGCGCCGCAGCCGGCAGCGCTGCGAGCCCGTGTTCCGCTCGCACACGATTGAGCGCGTTGGTGAGATCGCCCGCGGTATCGGCGAGCGTACCGTCGAGATCGAACAGAATCGCTGCGGCGGGCAATGCGCGCGGAGCGGAGAGCAACGGCGCGGTTTCAGTCATTCAGCGCACGTTTGCGAAACGCCATCAGATAATTGACCGACACGTCCGGCTCGAGGCGATAACGTCGCGACAACGGGGCGTAGGTCATTCCGATCAGATCAATCAAGTCGAGCCCGACGCGGCGGCCCCACGCGGCCACTTCGGAGGGCTTGAGGAAGCGTGCCCAATCGTGCGTGCCTTTCGGCAACAACTGCAGCACGTATTCAGCGCCGACAATGGCATAAAGATACGATTTCGGATTGCGATTGAGCGTCGAGATCACGACGATGCCGCCCGGCCTGACGAGCGTTCCCGCCGCTGCAATGATGGACGCGGGAGCGGGGACGTGCTCGAGCATTTCCATGCATGTGACGACGTCGTACGTGTTGGGCGATTCCGTGGCGAGCATCTCGGCCGCCACGAGACGGTAATCGACATCCGCGCCCGACTCGAGCTTGTGCAGGCGTGCGACACCGAGCGCTTTTTCCGACAGATCGATGCCGGTGACACGAGCGCCCTTTGCGGCCATCGCTTCGGAGAGGATGCCGCCGCCGCAACCGATGTCGACGACGCGCTTGGTGCGTAGCTCACCGACGATGCGCTCGAGCCAACCGAGCCGCAGCGGATTGATTTCGTGCAACGGTCTGAATTCGCCGTCAGGGTCCCACCACCGATGCGCGAGCGCGGAAAATTTCGCGAGCTCCGCCGGATCGACGTTGGAGGCGGCGGTAGTTGAAGTGGTCATATCGGCCAGGAATTATTGGAGGCGCTGCTGCCATGCGCGCGCCCGCGCAGCGACGGCGGGTTCGTCGATCGTCGTCAAACGACGCCCGTCGACGATGTGCTCGCCACCGATCCAGACGTCGGTTACTTGCTCCCGTCCGACGACGTTGAGGAGATGCGAAATGGCATCGTACATCGGCAATACGTCCAGGCTTGACAGATCGATCGCGACCACGTCCGCCTGTTTGCCCAGCGAGAGGCTGCCAATCTCTCCGTCGAGACCGAGCGCAATCGCGCCACCGAGCGTCGCCATACGCAGCACGGCCGTCGCCGCCAGCGCCGCGGCGTCGCCTGTCGCCACTTTGGCGAGCAAGCTCGCAATCCGCATTTCGGACAATAGGTCGAGCCGATTGTTCGACGCGGCGCCATCGGTGCCGAGCGCGACGTTGATGCCGCGAGCGGCCAGGGCGGTTACCGGCGCAATACCGCTTGCAAGCTTCATGTTGGACACGGGGCAGTGGACGATATTGCATTGCTGTGTCGCGAGTGTCTCGATGTCGGGAGGCTGAAGATGCACGGCATGCACGCCGATGAACGAGGGTCCGGTTGCGCCCAAACGATCGAGCCGCAAGACCGGTGATTCACCGCTCGCGGCGCGCGCATCGTCGACTTCAGTCCGCGTTTCGGCGATATGGGTATGGATCGGCAGATCGAGTTGTCGCGCATACATCACGATCTTGCGCCAGGTCTCGTCGCCGACGGTATACGGCGCATGCGGCGCGAGCGCAAACGCCAGGCGCGGCGAATGCTTGAAGGCGTCGCGGGCGGCGAACCCCTTGGCGAGATAGACATCGGCATCGGATGCGTAGGGCGTCGGAAAATCAAGCACCGGCATTCCAATCAACGCCCGCATCCCGGCCGCTTCGTACGCGTGCGCAGCTGCGTCGGGATAGAAATACATGTCGTTCGCGCACGTGATGCCGCCTTTCAGCATCTCGGCAGCGGCGTGAAGCGTTCCATCGGCGACGAACTCCGGCGAGACGTGCCTGCCTTCGCGCGGCCAGATATGGTCCTCGAGCCACGGCTTGAGCGGCACGTCGTCGGCGATTCCGCGCAACAGCACCATCGCGGCATGCGTATGCGCGTTGACCAGACCGGGAATCAGCACGTGCGTGGGCAAAGCTACGCGGGTTTGCGCGAGGTAGTCCCGCTCGATTGACGCGGACGGCGCCAGCGCGACGATCCGCCCGTCGTCGACAACGAGCGCGTGGTCCACGAGCGTGCCAGCTGGCTCGATAGGAACGATGTAGCGCGCGTCGATGACAAGAGCGACTTCGCGTGGGTTGTTCATGGGAACGCAAGTGTACCGAACCGCGAACGTCGCGGGCTCCGACTCAGCGAGGAAACGAGCCGACAGGCAAGTGACGCGAGCGGGGCGCGGCGCGCCAACGTGCCGTTGTTGCGCAATCGGCGCAGGGCCTCGACCTCATTGGACCAATATTCGTGGAACGAGCTTGCCGGTGTCGGTCTCGCACGTCGACTCGCACTTGCTGTCGATCCCCGCAAGCGGGGCCCCTCGCCAGCTGCTCGCGCCGGAGCCCCAAGCCGATTGCGGTAACTCTAATCGGACGAAAGTAGGTTTGTACTTTCGTCCGTTGGAATAAAAAACCCCGCCAACCTTCGGCGGGGTCTTTTTTGAGAGAAACGCGTTTATCTGCGGACGACGCCTTCGCCCTTCACTTCGACCTCGACGCGGCGGTTCGGCGCGAGACACGCGACGAGCGCTTTGAAGTTGGTCATCGTGCAGACAACGCCCGGAACCGGCTGCGTCTTGCCCATGCCCAGCGTCTCGATCTTGTCGCGCGGCACACCCTTGCTGACGAGGTAATCGCGGACGGCATCGGCGCGACGCTCAGACAGCTTCTGGTTGTACTGCTGCGAGCCAATCCGATCGGTATGGCCGGTCACGAGCACGAGCTCGAGCTTCTGTACTTGAGACAGCTTGGAAATGATTTCGCTGTCGATCGCGGCCTTACCTTCCGGCTTGACCACTGCCTTGTCGAAGTCGAACAGCGCCTTCGATGCCAGCGTGATCTTCTGCACAGCCGGCGCGGGTGGTGGTGGGGGCGGCGGCGGCGGCGGCGGGGCCGGAGCAGGCGCGGGCGGCGGGGGCGGTGGCGGCTTCGGCACGAGGTCGGGCTCGCAAGCCTCGATCGCCATTGCAGGCGTCCAGTAGCCGGTGCGATAGCAAAGATTGCCGGAGAGGCCTCGCGATCCGTTGTAAACCGCGCTTCTCACGACGTTGTTGTCCGGCGTACCGGTTGCCGACAATACATAGCCGCAGTTCTGCGGATTGCAACCCGCGACGCCAGGTATGTAACTCTTGGGATCGGCTTGCGGTTGCGCGGCAAGGCTGCCGGCGAAAGTCGCCGCTAACGCGCCGACGACAACACCGGAGACGAGACGTCGAGTCATTGTTTCACCCCTTTAGCTTTGGTTTTTGAACAGGTTTTGTGTGAACCCGGCAACTTCGCGCGAGACGGCGGCAAGTACCCGCCCCGAATCCTTTAGTGTCCGCTGGAACTGTAGCACAGCGATTTCAGCCAACGCAAAGAAATACCCCCTTCGTTTCGTCTCCTGCAAACGACTGTCGCGGCGATACAACGTCGTGTTAAAATTTCGTGTTTTCAATGGCCTCCGCCGCGCTTCTCGAAGCGCCGCGAAATGCATAACTGTTCGCCAGCGGCCTTCTGGAGCTCAAAACCGTGTACGACGTGGGTTTTTGAGGCTTGGGGCGGCTCAGGCGAAGGCGTTTCTTAGGGATTAGTTTATTCATGGAGCAGTTCGCCAAAGAGACCCTTCCGGTCAGCCTCGAAGCGGAAATGCGGCATTCCTACCTCGATTACGCGATGAGCGTGATCGTTGGCCGGGCGCTTCCCGACGTCCGTGACGGGTTGAAACCGGTGCATCGCCGTGTGCTGTACGCGATGCACGAAGCCAACATCGCGTGGAACCGGCCGTACGTCAAATGCGCCAGGGTCGTCGGCGACGTGCTGGGGAAGTACCACCCCCACGGCGACACCGCAACCTACGAAGCGCTGGTGCGGATGGTCCAGACGTTTTCGTTGCGCTATCCGTTGATTGACGGTCAAGGCAACTTTGGATCGGTCGACGGCGACCCACCCGCCGCGTACCGGTACACCGAATGCCGGCTGCAGCGGATCACCGTCGACATGCTGGCCGACATCGACAAGGAGACCGTCGATTTCGCGCCCAATTACGACGGGAAGGAAACGGAGCCGGCGGTGCTTCCGGCGCGACTCCCGAATCTGCTCGTCAACGGCTCATCGGGAATCGCGGTCGGCATGGCAACCAACATTCCGCCGCACAACCTGGGCGAAACGATCGACGGTTGCCTGGCGCTCTTGTCCAAGCCGGATCTCACTATCGACGAATTGATGGAGATCATCCCGGCGCCCGATTTTCCGACCGCGGGAATCATCTACGGATTGGAGGGCGTGCGCGAAGGCTACCGCAGCGGGCGCGGGCGCGTCGTCATGCGCGCTCGCACGCACGTCGAAGACCTCGACCGGGGCAGCCGGCAAGCGATCATCGTTGACGAGATCCCCTACCAGGTCAACAAGGCCACGCTGCTGACGCGGATCGGCGAGCTGGTGCGCGAAAAGAAACTCGAGGGCATCTCGGATCTGCGCGACGAATCCGACAAATCGGGCATGCGCGTCGTGATCGAACTGAAGCGCGGCGAAGTGCCCGACATCATCACGAACAACCTGTTCAAGCTGACGCAGCTGCAGGACAGCTTCGGCATGAACATGGTCGCGCTGGTCGACGGCCAGCCGCGGTTGCTCAATCTCAAGCAGTTCATCGAATTCTTTCTGCAGCATCGTCGCGAAGTCGTCGTCCGGCGCACGCGCTTCGATCTCTCGAAGGCAAGGGACCGCGGCCATATTTTGGAAGGCCTGGCGGTCGCGCTGTCGAACGTCGACGAGATCATTGCGCTCATCAAGGCCGCGGCGACGCCGGCGGATGCGAAGGCAGCATTGATGGCGAAGACCTGGCGCTCTACGGTCGTCGAAGAGATGCTGAAGCGCGCGCTCGCCGACGCGTCTCGTCCGGAAGGGCTTCCGCCCGAATACGGCTGGCATGCGAGCGGCTATCGCTTGTCGGACGGTCAGGCGCAGGCGATCCTCGAGTTGCGACTGCAGCGGTTGACGGGGCTCGAGCAGGAAAAAATCACCAATGAATATCGCGAAGTGATCGATCTCATCGCCGATCTTCTCGATATCCTGGCCAAGCCGGGTCGCGTGACGCAGATCGTTCACGACGAGCTCAAGGGCATTCGCGAGCAGTTCGGCGACAAGCGCCGTTCCGAGATCATCGCGCAGGGCATCGACTTGTCGGTCGAGGATTTGATTGCGCCCGCAGACATGGTCGTTACGATGTCGCATGGCGGGTACATGAAGTCGCAGCCCGTCGGTGAATACCGCGCGCAACGACGCGGCGGACGCGGCAAGCAGGCGACTGCGACGAAGGAAGACGATTTCGTCGACCGGATGTTCATCGCCAACACCCACGACTACATTCTGTGCTTCTCGAATCGCGGTCGCGTCTACTGGCTCAAGGTTTACAACGTTCCGCAGGGCTCGCGGACGTCCCGCGGCAAGCCGATCGTTAATCTCGTGCCATTGATCGAGAACGAGAAGATCACCGCGATCCTGCCCGTCAAGGAATGGAACCACAACCAGTTCGTCTTCATGGCAACGGCGGTGGGCACCGTCAAAAAGACGCCGCTCTCGGACTTCTCCCGACCGCGGCCATCCGGCATCATTGCCGTCGATCTCGATGCAGGCGATCAACTGATAGGCGTCGCGTTGACCGACGGCAAGCACGACATCATGCTGTTCAGCTCCGGCGGCAAGGCGGTACGCTTCGATGAGAACGACGTCCGTCCGATGGGACGCGGCGCGCATGGCGTACGCGGCATGATGGTCGAGAAGGGCCAGCGCGTGATCTCGCTCCTCGTCGCTGAGGACGAGACGCAGTCGGTGCTGACGGCGACTGAACACGGTTACGGCAAACGCACTCCCATCGTCGAGCACACGCGCCATGGCCGCGGCACCAAGGGCATGATCGCGATTCAGCAGACGACGCGCAACGGCAAGGTCGTCGCGGCGGCGCTGGTACTGCCCGATGACGAGGTGATGCTGATTTCGACCGGCGGCGTGCTGATTCGCATGCCGGTGAAGTCGATCCGCGAAATGAGCCGCTCGACGCAAGGCGTCACGCTGATCAACCTCGGCGAGGGCGAAAAGCTCGCGGGTCTCGAGCGCGTTGTCGAACGCGACGACGAGGCCGAATGAGCGCGCCGGCCGAAGGCAAGGAGCGAAGCTCGCGTCGGCGTGGGATTGCGCGAGGACGACACTCACTGCATCATCTCCCCCACGCGTGCAAGGAGGCCGAGGAGTGACACCGGCGCACGGCGACGATCGCGACGCCGAGCTGGCGCGTCATCGGGAAGAGATCGATTCGCTGGATCGTGAAATCCTCGAGAAGTTGAACGCGCGCGCGTCCCACGCGCATGCAATCGGCGCGCTGAAGGCGGGCGGGCCGGCATACCGGCCCGAACGTGAAGCGCAGGTTTTGTCGCGCCTCGCCACCGATAACGCCGGTCCGCTGACCAACGACGCTGTCACGGGCGTGTTTCGGCAAATAATGTCGGCCTGCCTCGCGCTCGAGCAACGGCTGCGTATCGCGTACCTTGGACCTGCCGGAACGTTTAGTCACGCGGCGGTCGCGCGTCACTTCGGCCAGTTTGTCGATGCGGAGTCCTACGCGACCATCGATGAGGTCTTTCGCGCCGTCGAAGGCGGGCAGACCGACTACGCGGTGGTGCCTGTCGAGAATTCCACCGAAGGCGCGGTCGGACGGACGCTCGATCTCATGTGCCAGACCGAGCTTTCGATTTGCGGCGAAGTGAAGCTTCGCGTGCAACAGAATCTGTTGTCGAACGCCGGCGATCTCACAAAGGTCACGCGGATCTACTCGCACGCGCAATCGCTCGCGCAATGCGTGCAATGGTTAGCCAAGCATCTGCCCGGTATTCCGCGGATCGCGGTATCAAGCAATGCCGAGGCGGCGCGACTCGCAGCGTCGGAGCCGGGGGCAGCCGCAATCGCCGGCGATATCGCCGCTGCGATCTATCAACTCGCGATCCTCGCGCCACACATCGAAGACGAGCCGAACAACACAACGCGCTTTTGGGTTCTGGGTCGTCACGATGTCGCGCCGTCGGGCCGCGACGAAACATCGCTCGTGATGTCGGCGCCCAATCGTCCCGGGGCCGTTCATGCGTTGCTCGAGCCTTTCGCCCGTCACGGCGTGTCAATGACCCGTTTCGAATCGCGGCCGGCGCGAACGGGATTGTGGGAATATTTATTCTTTGTCGACGTCGCAGGTCACCGACTCGATCCGCCTGTGGCCGCAGCTCTCGCGGAGCTCACGCAAAAAGCGCCGTTTCTCAAGCTGCTGGGGAGCTACCCGGCGGCGTTCGCATGATCGAGAAGCCGCGAGCGTCGGGAGATCGTCCAACGGTGCTCGCGCCCGATCATGTCCGCAACATCGCGCGTTACGTGCCGGGCAAACCCGTGGAGGAGCTGGCGCGTGAATACGATCTCGATCCGGCGACGATCATTAAGCTCGCGTCCAACGAGAATCCGCGCGGACCCAGCCCAAAGGCGCTGGCTGCGATTGCAACGGCTGCGGGCGAACTGACGCGTTATCCCGACGGTAATGCGTTTGCCCTCAAAGCCGCGCTCGCCGCCAAGTTCGCGATACCGCCAGAAGCGATCGTGCTCGGCAACGGCAGTAACGACGTGTTGGAGCTTGTGACACACGCGTTCCTTCGTCCGGGAGACGACGCGGTCTACGCACAGCACGCGTTCGCCGTTTATCCGCTCGCAACGCAAGCGCGCGGCGCAACGGGAATCGAAGTGCCGGCGAAGTTGTTCGGCCATGACTTGGACGCGATGCTGGCTGCGATCACGGCAAGAACGCGCATCGTATTCGTCGCGAATCCGAATAATCCAACGGGAACGTGGCATCGGCCCGACGCGATCAAAGCGTTCATAGCGGCCGTTCCGCGTAACGTGCTGGTGGTGTTGGACGAGGCGTACAACGAATACTTGAATCCGTCGGACGAAGCGCACGCAACGCGATGGATAGCCGACTACCCGCATCTCATCGTGTCGCGGTCGTTTTCGAAGGCGTATGGACTGGCGGCGCTTCGTGTCGGCTATGGTGCGATGGATCCCGCCGTCGCTGACATGCTGAACCGCGTGCGACAGCCATTCAATGTCAACGCTTTCGCACAGGCGGCCGCGGCGGCTGCGCTGTCCGATGTCGCATACGTCGCCGAAAGCCGGCGCTTGAATCGCGAAGGCGTCGGTCAGCTCGATGCGGGCCTGCGCACGCTCGGCGTGACCGCACTGCCGACGCACGGCAACTTCCTGCTGATCAATGTCGGCGACGGTGCGCGCGTCCACGAAGCGCTGCTGCGCCAGGGCGTAATCGTCCGTCCCGTGGGCAATTACGGGTTGCCGCAATGGCTCCGCGTGACGGTCGGGCTCCCCGCCGAGAACGAGCGATTTCTCGCCGCGCTCGCCGTCGCGCTGTCGACGTGATGAGCGCCGAAGGGGCGCCCCAAGGCGCGAATTACGCCCCCTCAGGGGGCAGCGCAGCGGCGACAGCCGCAAGCGTGGGGGTCCTGTGACCGCCGCAGGGCCGCCCCAAGGCGCGAATTGCGCCCCCTCAGGGGGCAGCGCAGCGGCGACAGCCGCAAGCGTGGGGTTCAACATTGGCGCACTTGTCGTCGTCGGCGTGGGCCTGATCGGCGGCTCTTGCGCATTGGCGCTTCGTGCGGCTGGCGCGACGTCACGGATCGTCGGTGTCGGACGCGGGCGCCACAATCTCGACGATGCGCTTCGACGCGGCATCATCGACGTCGCGTACACGCTCGACGAAGACTGGGCTTCCGAGCTGGCGATGGCCGATGTCGTAATGGTCGCCGCACCGCTTTCGCAGTATCCGGCGCTGCTCTCAATGATCGCGCCCGCCATTGGATCCCAAACGATCGTGACGGACTCCGGCAGCACAAAGCAGGATGTCATCGCCACCGCGCGGACTACTTTTCGCGATGCCATCTCGCGTTTCGTACCGGGACATCCTATTGCCGGCAGCGAGCGATCCGGAGCGCTCGCAGCCGACGGGACGCTCTTCGCCGGGCGCAATGTCATTCTGACGCCGGTCAGCGAAACGGCACCTGATGCAAGCACCCTCGTGACGGAGTTGTGGCAAACGTGCGGCGCGCGCGTCACGACGATGTCGCCGGCCGCGCACGATCGCGTCCTGGCCGCGGTGTCGCATCTTCCGCACATGCTGGCATTTGCGCTGGTGGCCGAGCTTTCGTCGCGACAGGACAGCGCGGATCTTTTTTCCTACGCGGGCAGCGGCTTTCGCGATGTCACGCGGATCGCGGCGAGCTCGCCTTCGATGTGGCGCGATGTCGCGCTCGCGAACCGCGCGGCGCTGCAGGACGAGCTCGCGCGTTATCGAGCGGCTCTCGATGCCGCCGCGCGAATGCTCGCGGAAAGCGATGGAGCCGGACTTGCCGCGTTGTTCGAACGCGCCGCCATCGCGCGGCGGGGGCTCGATAGCTCAGGCCAAGCGAGCGGCGACGTCACGTGAGCACGACAACGCGCGATCCGACGTTTCTCGCCGCGCTGACGGTCGGTCCGCTCGCACGTGCTCGCGGCACCGTCTTGCTGCCAGGCTCGAAGAGCATCTCCAATCGCAC
>DASPYC010000526.1:0-11062 GCA_035636955.1 Casimicrobiaceae bacterium | reverse complement strand
CTTCGGCACATCGTTCGAGGACGAGGAATTCGACACGGTCGGCGGGCTCGTGCTGAAGGCATTTGGAAGGCTGCCTAAGCGGGGCGAAGCGATCGCGCTCGGCGGCTTGCGCTTTCGCGTGCTGCGCGCCGACAGCCGCCGGCTTCACACCTTGCAGGTCGAACGTGTCGCACCGCCGCCTCGCGAAGAAGCGGCGGCCTAGTGTGCTGAGTCAGAAGTTCCGAAGATAAAGGAGCGGATGAAATCGGGTGTCAGGCAAGGCGCGAGGCCGACAGCGTACCTTATGGTACGGTGAGGTCGAGCAACGCAGCATGGCGCCCGATTTCGCCGCGAACTATCGAGTGAATTTCTGACTCAGCACACTATGGAGTTCGTCACGTTGCGCGATCGATGACGACGGCGCGCGTGCTCGCGCTCGCGATGGCGACCGCTGCCGGCGTCGCAACGGTCGTCGGATTCGCACCGTTCGGCGTCGCCCATCTGCCGATCCTCACGCTGTCGCTCCTGTTCGCGCTGTGGAGCGGCGCGTCATCGCCGCGAGCCGCGGCCGCAACAGGATTCGCATTCGGTCTCGGATTGTTCGGCGCGGGCACCTCGTGGGTTTATATCGCGCTCGAGACTTTTGGCGGAATGCCGGCGGCGATCGCGATCATCGCAACGGCTGCAATGGTTGCCTATCTCGCGCTCTGGCCGGCGATCGCCGGCTACGTGAGCGTGCGCTTCACGCCGGAGCGATCGGTGGCTCGCATGGTTGCTGCCGCCGCGCTATGGACGCTCTGCGAATGGCTGCGCGGATACCTCTTCACGGGAATGCCCTGGCTCTCGATTGGCTACACGGCACTTCCGGGGAGCCTTCTGGCCGGCTATGCGCCGATCGGCGGCGTTTTTCTCGTGTCGTTGGCCGCGACCGTCATCGCAGCGATGGTCGCCTTGATCTACGATGCAGTGGATCGCGGCCGAAGGGGACGCATCGTTTCCGTCATCGCCATTTGCGCGGCACTCTATCTCGGCGGCAGCGCGCTCTCGCGACTCGAGTGGACGCGTCCCGACGGCGCACCGCTCGCGGTATCGCTGTTGCAGGGCAACGTGCTGCAGGAGCTGAAGTTCGATCCCGATTTTCGCGAACGAACCTTCGATCTCTATGCGCGATTGGTCGATCAAAGTCGCGGACGGTTGATCGTGCTGCCGGAAAGCGCCTATCCGATATTCTCCGATGAGGTTCCCGATCGCGTGCTGCTGCACTTGGTCCAGACCGCCACCGCGCGCAGCGGCGATCTTTTACTCGGACTCTTCACAGCCGAGCCTCCGTTACCCGGTAGCGACGAGCCGCGTTATTTCAACTCGGTCGTGACGCTCGGAAGCGGCGAACTGCAGTTGTACCGCAAGCGTCACCTGGTTCCATTCGGCGAGACGATCCCGGGGAAAGCGATACTTGGCTGGTTGATTCGGAGCGTTCTCGCAATCCCGCTCGCCGACCAAACGCCGGGAGCGCCGATGCAACCGCCGCTTTCCGTCGCAGGAACGCGCGTGGCGGTAAACATCTGCTACGAAGATGCATTCGGCTACGAATTGATCGACGGTGCGCGATCGGCGCACATTCTCGTGAACGTGACCAACGATGCGTGGTACGGGCATTCGATCGCCGCGTGGCAGCACAATCAGATCTCGGCGATGCGCGCGCTCGAGCTCGGACGGCCGATGCTTCGGGCGACCAATACCGGCATCACGTCGGCGATCGGCCACGACGGGCGCGTTTTCGCCTTCCTTCCGTGGTTCACGTCGGGCGTGCTCGAAGTGACGGTCCAGGGACGAACGGGCGCGACACCGTATCAACAGGTCGGCGATTGGTTGGTATTCGGTCTTGCGCTCGTGCTGGCGGGCGTGTCGTTTTGGCAGGCACGGAAGCGCGTTCCGTGATCCCGTAAAATCCGGGCACCCGCCGGGTCGACCGGGTAACCTCGATGCAGACGTTCCAACAAATCATTCTCGAGCTCCAACACTATTGGGACGGGCAGGGCTGCGCTCTGCTGCAGTCTTACGACATGGAAGTCGGCGCCGGCACGTCGCACACTGCGACGTTTTTGCGCGCATTGGGTCCGGAACCATGGCGTGCCGCGTACGTGCAGCCATCGCGCCGACCCAAAGATGGGCGATACGGCGAGAACCCCAATCGAATGCAGCGCTATTACCAGTATCAAGTCGTGCTGAAGCCGTCACCCGCAAATATCCTCGATCTATACCTCGGCTCGCTTGCCGCGCTTGGCTTCGATCTGAAGGCGAATGACGTGCGCTTTGTCGAGGACGACTGGGAGAACCCGACGCTCGGCGCATGGGGATTGGGATGGGAAGTCTGGCTGAACGGCATGGAAATTACGCAGTTCACCTATTTCCAGCAGGTCGGCGGGCTCGATTGCAATCCGATTACTGGCGAGCTCACGTACGGTCTCGAGCGGCTCGCGATGTACCTGCAGGACAAGGACAACGTATTCGACCTCGTCTGGACTGCCCGGCACGAGAACGGTGTCGAACGCGTGCTGACTTACGGCGACGTCTATCGCCAGAACGAGGTCGAGCAGTCGGCGTACAACTTCGAGCAGTCGAACGCGCCGAAGCTCACCGAGCTATTTGGTTTCTTCGAAAGTGAAGCGAAGCGGCTGCTCGACGCGAAGCTGCCGTTGCCGGGTTACGAGATGATCTTGAAGGCCGCGCATACGTTCAACCTGCTGGATGCACGCGGGGCGATCTCAGTCACGGAGCGCCAGGCCTACGTCGGCCGGATCCGCGACCTCTCGCGCCTCGTCGCGCAGGCGTATGTGGACTCGCGTGAGTTGCTTGGTTTTCCGATGCTGCCGGACGCATACCGGAAGATCGCTGCGTGAGCACGCCTGCGACGCTCGTCGTCGAGCTCGTCACCGAAGAGCTGCCGCCGAAAGCGCTGAAGACGCTTGCCGAAGCGTTCGCCGCTGCGCTCGCGGGCGGTCTTCGCGAACGCGGGCTGCTCACGAGCGACAGCGTTGTCACGACGTATGCAACGCCGCGTCGCCTTGCCGCTTCGATGACGAAGGTCCGCGCGGTCGCGCCCGACGCAGAGGTCGTCAACAAGCTGATGCCGGCCAAGGTGGCCCGCGAGTCGACCGAGGCGTTCGCGAGAAAACTTTTGGCACTTGGCCGGCCGCATCTCGCTACACCGTCGCTCGATGCCGTTGATGGCCCCGATCGAATCTATGTCGCCTCTGACGGTAAAGCCGACTACGTTTATTTGCGATCGCTCGCCAAAGGCCAGCCGCTGCAGCGGGGTCTTCAGGAAGCTCTGAACGAGGCGATCGAAAAGTTGCGGATCTCAAAAGTAATGAGCTACGCGCGACGCGGGGGCTATTACAACGATGTTAAGTTCGTGCGCCCCGCGCATCGCCTCGTCGCGCTGCATGGCGCCGACGTCGTGCCGGTCGCCGCGCTTGGCCTCGACGCCGGTCGCACGACCGAAGGTCATCGCTTCCTCGGCCGGCGCGAGATCGATATCGCGAGCGCTGATGCCTATGCGCCGACGCTCGAGGCCGAGGGAAAAGTCGTCCCTTCGTTCAGCGTACGGCGCGAAGCGATCGCGGCGGCATTGCGTGAAGTTGCCGGGAACGCGATCATCGTGATGTCCGACGCGCTGCTCGATGAAGTGACGGCGCTCACCGAATGGCCGATCGTTTACGCAGGCACGTTCGACTTCGGATTTCTCACGGTGCCGCAGGAATGCCTGATCCTGACGATGCAGCAGAACCAGAAATATTTCGCGTTGGCCGACGCGAACGGCAAGCTCATGAACCGCTTTCTGATCGTTTCGAATATCGAGACGCGCGAGCCGTCGGCGATCGTTCACGGCAACGAGCGCGTGCTGCGCGCACGCCTCGCCGATGCCAAGTTCTTTTTTGATCAGGACCGGAAACGACCGCTGGAAGCGCGCGTCGCCACACTGGCCGACATCGTTTATCACAACAAGCTTGGGACGCTGGCCGAGCGTGTGGAACGGCTGCGTTTTATCGCCCGCAATATCGCGCCGCGCATCGGCGCCGCGCCAGCCGATGCAGACCGCGCGGCGCTCCTTTCCAAAGCAGACCTGGTCACCGATATGGTCGGCGAATTCCCCGAATTACAGGGCACGATGGGAGGTTATTACGCGCAGCACGATGGCGAAACGCCCGCGGTCGCCGACGGGATCGCGCAACATTATTGGCCTCGATTCGCCGGCGACGGGTTGCCCGAGGGGCCCGTCGCGCAGGCGGTCGCCCTCGCCGACAAGCTGGAAGCGCTGGCCGGACTGTTCGGCATCGGTCAGGCGCCAACCGGCGACAGAGATCCGTTCGGCCTTCGTCGTGCGGCGATCGGTGTACTTCGAATATTGATCGAGAAGAAGATCGCGCTGCCATTGTCGGCGTTGGTCGGTCTCGCCTTCCAGGCATTCAACAGCGTCAAGACGACGAAGCCCGTGCCGGAAGACCTCGCCAATTTTCTCTACGAGCGCTTGCGCGCGCATTTGCGCGATCAGGGCTACACCGCCAACCAGATTGAAGCGGTTCTCGCGCAGCGTCCGGAGCGCATCGATCTCGTGCCCGATCAACTGGCCGCGGTGAGAGCATTCGAATCGTTGCCCGAGGCCGACGCGCTGGCCGCAGCGAACAAGCGCATCGTCAACATCCTGCGCAAATCGGAGACCGACGCGGCACCGGCTGTCGATCGCGGCCGACTTGCTGACGGTGCCGAGCACGATCTGTGGCAGGCATTTCAGCGGCTGACGCCGGTCGTCGACGAGCATTGCGCGAAGGGCGATTACACCGAGGCGCTTATCGCGCTGGCCGCTGCGAAGCCGGCGGTCGACCGTTTTTTCGACGACGTCATGGTGATGGCGGACGACCCCGAGATTCGCGCCAACCGTCTCGCGTTGCTGCGCGGCATCGCGGCGACGATGAATCGCGTCGCCGACTTGTCGAAGCTGGCTGCATGAATACGACCCCCACGCTCGCGGCTGTCGCCGCTACGCTCTGCTCGCTGCCCCCAGAGGGGGAGCAATGCGCGCCGAGGGGTAGTGACGCGAGCAGCCGGCGCGGGGCCCCGCGGCGCGGGGATCGACGGCCAATGCGAGTCGTCACACGACGCCGACTCTCGACGCAACGATTCTCGTCACTGATCCAAGGAGGCCGCGGCCCTTCGGCGCGCATGTAGCGCATGGTCCAGTTCGCTTCCGAAGCCGTTATTCCGACGCGTGCGGCGCGGCTCATCATTCTCGATCGCGACGGTGTCATCAACCACGACAGCGATCAATTCATCAAATCGCCCGATGAGTGGCGACCGATACCCGGAAGTCTCGAGGCCGTTGCGCGGCTCAATCATGCGGGCTATCGCGTTGTCGTTGCGACCAACCAATCCGGTGTCGGGCGGGGCCTGTTGGACATCACGATGCTGAACGCGATCCACGAGCGCATGCACAAGGCGCTCGGGCAAGTCGGCGGACGCGTCGACGCGATCTTCTTTTGCCCCCACAGCGCCGATTCGCAATGCGAATGCCGCAAGCCAAGACCCGGCATGCTATTGGAAGTCGGCCGGCGGTTCGGTGTCGACATGGCGGGCGTTCCGTGCATCGGCGACAGTCCGCGGGATTTGGCTTGCGCCGATGCCGTCGGCGCGCAACCGATGCTCGTGCTGACCGGAAAAGGCGAAAAGACGCTGCGTGACGGCGGCTTCCCGAAGAACACGGTGATCTTTCCGGATCTTGCGTTCGCCGTGGCGGCGCTCTTGGCCGGAGAATGACGGCGACCGTGATCGCCGACTTCCGCGCGCTGCTGTTCCTGCTGTTCCAGGCCGTCGTCACGCCGATATATGCGGCCGTTTTCCTGCTGTTTTGCTGGTTGCCGCGGATTCCGCGCTATCTGATCGCGCGCAACTGGTGCCGCGTCAACCTCCTCGCCGCGCGCTGGATATGCGGCATCCGCTGGCGTGTCATCGGCCGCGAAAACATCCCGGCGTCGCCGCATATCGTCATGTCGAAGCACAGCTCGACGTTCGAAACGCTGGCGCTCAATCTGTACTTCCCGCCGCTTTCGTTCGTTGCGAAGAAGGAGCTCCTGTCGATTCCTTTTTTTGGCTGGGGATTCGCGCTCGCGTCGCCGATCACGATCGATCGACAAGCTGGCCATGACGCTATGCAGCAGATGATTAGGCAGGGACACGCGCGGCTCGCGCAGGGATTTTGGATCGTCATCTATCCGGAAGGCACGCGCATCCGCGTCGGCACACGCGCTCGGTACAAGACCGGCGGAGCACGTCTCGCGATCGGACTTCCCGCGCCAGTGTTGCCAATAGCACACAACGCCGGCTACCTGTGGCCCAAAGGATTGTTCGGAAAAAAGCCCGGCACGATTACACTCTCGATCGGGCCGTCGATGTCCCCCGACGGCAAGGACGCCGCACAGTTGACGGAAGAAGTCGAAGCGTGGATCGAAGGCGAGGTCGCGAGACTCGGCGTACCCGGATGAGCGCCGCAGGGCCGCGGCCTCCTTGGATTAGTGACGAGAATCGTTGCATCGAGAGTCGGCCTCGTGTGACGACTCGCATTGGCCGTCGATCCCCGCGTTGCGGGGCCCCTCGCCGGCTGCTCGCGTCACTATCCCTCGGCGCGAATTACTCCCCCTCTGGGGGCAGCGCAGCGGCCTCATTGGCCACTGAGGCCGCAAGCGTGGGGGTCGTTTGACACGCAAGAACGCTTCGCTTCATCCCACCGCGGACGACACGCGTCAGCTGGGCCAGCTCCGGCAGATCAGGCTCGTCGGCCACAATGTCGACTATCGACTGATCCGCGCGCGCCGTCGTTCGATCGGAATGGAAGTCCATCTCGAGGGCCTCACCGTCCGCGCGCCGCGCTGGGTGACAATCCGCGATATCGAACTGGCGCTTTCCGAGCGCGCCGAGTGGATCGTCAAGACGTTGGCCGAATGGCGCGCCCGGCGCCGCGACGTCATGCCACGCGAATGGAAGTCCGGCGCGTCGATCTTATACCGCGGCCGCGATCTCGCGCTCGAGCTCTTCCCGGCCCGTCGCGCAACAATCGTCGCCGATCTATTTCATCTGACGGTCGCGCATCCGTCGGCGCACGACGAACGCGAAGTCGCAGCCAGCGTCGGTCATTGGCTGAAGGAGGAAGCGTGGAAGCTCGTCGCAGCGCGCGTCGCACAATATGCGGGGCGCATCCGCGCGCAACCGACCGTTCGACTCTCCAACGCAAAAAGCGAATGGGGGAGCTGCAACGCCAAGGGTGAAATTCGTCTCAATTGGCGGCTCGTGCAGCTGCCGCCCGCGCTGGCCGAATACGTTGTCGCGCACGAAGTCGCGCATCTCGTCGAGCTCAACCATTCGACGCGATTTTGGTCACTCGTCGAATCGCTGCTGCCCGGCCATGAGGCATTGAAGCACGAGCTCGACGACTGGACCGCGCTGCTGGTCTAGGGAGGGAGGGTGGGCCCCTGCAACGCTCACTCGGCAGGCGCGACGAGCGTTGCCAACGTAATCGTCAGTCCGCCTTGCGTACGCAACAGCTTGGCGAGCACGACTGCGAGATCGTCACCGGAGCGCGTATCGCGCCAAAGACCGCCGTCCGCACGAAAATGAAAGCCGCCGGCGCGCGCCGCCACCCACAGCTCGCGGTTCGGAACGTGCCGATTGACGATCAGCTTGCTGCCGTCCGCGCATTCGATTTCGAGGATGCCCTCGTTCAGGTTCCAATCGACGTCGGAGCTGGCGGTTTCGAGCGCAGCATCGAGCGCCAATCCAATCGTGGCCAGCGTGGCATCGGCGGCGGTGATGAACTCGGTCTCGGTCAACATGGCGGCTTGTGGATCGGCCTGCTAGGATTGCGCTCGATGTTAAAGCAATTTTCCAGGTTCGCCATCCCGCGGCTCGCTTTCGTGCTCGCCGCGGCGGCCGTTCTGTCGGTTTGCACGATGGCATGCGGCGTCAAAGGGCCGCTCGTACCGGCGCCGAAGCCAGAGTCCGATGCCGCCACGCCGTCTTCCACGACGGAATCTCAGACCCCGCCACCGTTGATCAAAGATCCGGCACAGCCCGAGCGCCGGCCGTGATCGCCACAGGGCCGTCGCAGGGCGTGTTCGCGTATGTGGACGGCGAGCTTCATGCCGAACGCGTGCCGCTGTCGTCAATCGCCGCGCAATTCGGTACGCCGTGCTTCGTCTACTCGCGCGCAGCGCTCGAAGGCGCGTGGCGCGAGTTCGACACCGCTTTTGCCGCGTTGCCACATCTTGTCTGCTACGCGGTGAAGGCGAATGCCAACCTCGGTGTTCTCGACGTTTTCGCGCGGCTCCGCAGCGGTTTCGACATCGTGTCCGCAGGCGAACTGGCGCGCGTCGTTGCGGCCGGCGGCGACCCGCGCCATGTCGTATTTTCGGGCGTTGGCAAGACCGAAGCCGAAATGGAGACTGCGCTCGCGGCGGACATCTTCTGCTTCAACGTCGAATCGGCGTCCGAGCTTTCGCTGCTTGCTGCCGTCGCGCATCGGATGGGGTGCGTCGCACCCGTTAGCTTTCGGGTAAATCCCGACGTCGATCCCGGGACGCATCCGTACATCGCCACCGGACTCCGCGAAAGCAAATTCGGCATCGGTATCGAAGAAGCCCCTGCGCTTTATCATCATGCCGCAACGCTGCCGTCAATCGCCGTGCGCGGTGTCGACATCCATATCGGATCGCAGATCATGGAGCTCGCGCCCTATCGTCGGGCGGTGGAAAAAATGCTGTCCCTCGTCGACGCGCTGGCGACAAACGGCATCGCGCTCACACACATCGACGTCGGCGGGGGATTGGGTATTCGATACCGCGACGAGACGCCGGTGCCGGTCGTTGAATACGCGGCGATGCTTTCGGAACTGTTCCGCGGCCGGCGCGAAACGCTGCTGCTCGAACCAGGACGACGGCTCACCGGCGACGCAGGTCTTCTGCTGACGCGGGTGCTGTACCTGAAGACCGGTCATACCAAGTGTTTTGCCGTCGTCGACGCCGCCATGAACGACCTCATTCGACCGTCGCTCTACAACGCGTGGCATGCGGTGGATCCGGTGCATCCGCGTTCGACGGAACCGCGGCGATGGGACATTGTCGGACCGGTTTGCGAGAGCGGCGATTTTCTTGCCCTGGATCGATCGCTCGCCCTTCAAGAGGACGATCTTCTCGCCATACGAACCACCGGCGCCTACGCGATGACGATGAGCTCCAATTACAATGCGCGCCCTCGCGCTTGCGAGCTGATCGTCGACGGTGAGAGCACGCACGTTGCACGCCGCCGCGAACGCATCGACGAGTTGTTCGCGCCCGAATCGCGATTGCCGTGAACGCGCGAAATATTCGTTGTTGACCCGCTTTTGGGCCTGTGCGAAATCGCAACAATGACGATCCTAAGCGCTGGAATCGGCGGCGAAATCTTGCAAAAAAGCGAAACGTGGCTACAATGCAGGCAGCAGGTAGCAAGGGATTTGTCAAGAGGCACTTTGCAAAATGAGGTTCCTCGAGAGCAAATTCTGCGACACCTGCGATGATGTTGAATCAACATAACAGTTACAGCAACTCAGACAGGAGAACTAAAGATGATGGCTGACATGATGTCGATGATGACGCCGTCGGCTCCGGCCGCCGCGCCGAAGAAGAAGGCGAAGAAGAAGTCAACGAAACGTAAGGCCGCTCCGAAGAAGGCCGCCAAGAAAAAGGCGACGAAGAAGAAAGCGACGAAGAAGAAGTCGACGAAGAAGAAAGCTGCGAAGAAGAAGGCGACGAAGCGGAAGGCCGCGCCGAAGCGCAAGGCCGCCAAGAAGAAGGCGACCAAGCGGAAGGGCGCAAAGAAGAAGGCGGCGAAGAAGTCCGCCAAGCGCAAGGCGCCGAAGAAAAAGGCCGCCAAGAAGAAGGCCAAGCGGAAGGCGAAAAAGTAACGCCTTCTTCGACGCTAGGTTCCGCCGTCGCAGCATGCGGCGGACGAAAAACGGGCGACGCGATGCGTCGCCCGTTTTGCATTCATCACTGACTGCGCGAGGCCAGGACCTATCTCAAAGTAATCGGGCTGCGCCGCCGATTTTGAGATAGGTTCTAGTCGCCTGCCGCGCGGTGATCGCTTCTTGCGCGTGTCGATTTCACACTGGAAGCGCGCGGCAGTTTGCGGGTCTTCGCAACCGGACCGACGTCGCTCACGATCCGCAACCGCTTGCCCGCCACGACGCCGTTCTGCGTCAAGTTATTCCAGCGCCGGACATCCTGCGCCGAAACGCCGTAACGCGCCGCGATCGTCTGCACCGACTCGCCGCGGCGGGCCGTGTAATACACAGTTCTGCCTGACGGCACCGTCGTGAACACGGCGTGGGTGAGCGAGTTGGCCGACTCCTCGCTCGGACGCTGCGACGGAACAAGCAATGTATGACCGACGGGAACCTTCGCGCGGCCGCCGATGCCGTTGACGGACTTCAGCGTCTCGACCGACATCCCGTATTTCGTTGCGACTTGCAGCAGTGTCTCGCCTTGCTTCAATCTGTACGCCTGCCACGATACGAGCGGCTGATTGTTGAGGTCGAGCTTCGCGGCGAAGATCTCGGCGTTGTCGATCGGCAGGAGGATCGTGTATTCATCGGCCCCCGCGATTACGGGGCGGTTGTGTTGTGGGTTGAGCGCCAGAAATTCGTCCTGCGGCAGCTCGGCGAGCTCCATGGCGAGCTTCACGTCCATGCGCTTCGTCATGTGGACGACGGCAAAGAACGGTGCGTCAGGGAGGTCGCCGAGCGACAAGTTGTAGCGCAAGGGGTCAGCGATGATGTTCTTCACCGCCTGCAGCTTGGGATAGTAATTCTGCGTCTCCGCCGGCACTTTCGTCAGGCTCGCAAGATTGGTTGGGAGCCCTTTCGCCTGATTGCGGGCAATTGCGCGCGCGACGTTGCCTTCGCCCCAGTTGTACGCTGCCAGCGCGAGTTGCCAATCGTCGAACTGGGCATGGAGCTTCTGCAAATAATCGAGCGCCGACGACGTCGCTGCCAGAA
>DASPYC010000525.1:0-2493 GCA_035636955.1 Casimicrobiaceae bacterium | reverse complement strand
TCGTGTCTGGCTTCAGGCCACTAGAAGTCGTCCACCCAGACCGCTGCGTACGGCTTCGCTTGTTTTCACATCTCATCGATTGCATTTGAAGGAGGAGCCATGGCGCATTTCGCCACCGAGAATATTCGTACTGTAGCGCTGGTGGGTGACGGAGGGTCGGGCAAGACGACGCTCGCCGAAGCGCTGCTCGCGAAAGCGGGCGCGATCGCGGCGCCCGGCAGCGTCGAACGCGGCACGACCGTCAGCGATTTCGATCCGATCGAGAAAAGCTACCAGCACTCGCTGCGCGCGTCGCTGATGCATCTGGAGACAGCCGGCACGCGGATTCATCTGATCGACACGCCGGGGTTCCCCGATTTCATCGGTCAGGCGATCGGCGCGCTCGACGCCGTCGAGACGGCGGCCATTGTCGTCAACGCGAGCGCCGGCATTCAAATGATCACGTCGCGCATGATGGAATGGGCGGCAAAGCGGCGCCTATGCCGTTTGATCGTCGTCAACCGGATCGATGCGGAGAACGTCGACTTGCCCGCCGTGCTCGCATCGATACAGCAGGCGTTCGGGCGAGAATGCCTACCGATCAATCTGCCGGCCGATAACGGCAAGCGCGTTGTCGATTGCTTCTTCAATCCCTCAGGGGAAAGCGATTTTTCGTCGATCGAGAACGCGCATCGCGCGCTCGTCGACCAGGTCGTCGAAATCGATGAAGCGTTGATGTCGCTGTATCTCGAGCAGGGCGAGATCGCGCCGGATCAACTCCATGCGCCGTTCGAAAAGGCATTGCGTGAGGGACATCTCGTGCCGGTGTGTTTCGTGTCGGCGCGAACCGGCGCGGGCGTGTCCGAGTTGCTGGAAATTCTCGTCAAGCTTGCGCCCAATCCGATGGAAGGCAATCCACCGCTGTTCTTCAAAGGATCGGGTGCCGAAGAATTTCGCTCGGAACCGGATCCGAAGAAGCATGTCCTCGCGCACGTATTCAAGGTCGTCATGGATCCGTTCGTCGGCAAGATGGGGATTTTTCGCGTTCACCAGGGAACCGTCACCAAGGACACTCAGCTCTACGTCGGCGACAGCCGCAAGTCGTTCAAGGTCTCTCACCTGTTCATGTCGCAGGGAGCGAAGTACGTCGAAGTCGATCAGGCGGTTCCCGGTGACCTCGCCGCGGTCGCCAAGGTCGATGAGATCGTGTTCGATTGCGTGCTGCACGACTCGCACGATGAAGATCAGATTCACATGAGTCCGCTCGAATTTCCCGTGCCGATGCATGGTTTCGCCATCACGCCGAAGCGCCGCGGGGACGAGCAGCGAATCTCCGACGTCCTCCATAAAATGACCGCCGAGGATCCAACGCTCGTCGCCGAGCATGATCCGCTGGCGAACGAGACGGTGTTGCGAGGGCTCGGCGAATTGCATCTCCGTTCAGTGTTCGAGCGCATGGCGGGCCAATTCAAGCTCGAAGTCGAAACGCGTCCGCCGCGCGTGCCGTATCGCGAAACGATCACGACGAAGGCAGAAGGTCATCATCGTCACAAGAAGCAGACCGGTGGCGCAGGGCAATTCGGCGAAGTGTTCCTCAAGGTTGAGCCGCTGCCGCGCGGATCGGGATTTGAATTTGTCGATCAGGTCAAAGGCGGCTCGATTCCAAACACATTGATTCCTGCGGTGAAGAAAGGCGTCGAGCAGGTGCTCGTCGAGGGCCCGCTGGCCGGCTTTCCGGTGCAGGATGTACGCGTAATCGTCTACGATGGCAAATATCACCCGGTCGATTCGAAGGAAGTCGCATTCGTTTCCGCGGGCAGGAAAGCATTTCTCGACGCCATTTCGAAAGCGAAACCGATCGTGCTCGAGCCGATCGTCGGTGTCGAAATCAATTGCCCCGCATCGATGATGGGCGACGTGACGGGCGACCTGTCATCGCGCCGCGGACAAGTGACGGGCACCGATACACTGGCCGCGGGAATCTTGGCGGTGGGGGGGCTCGCGCCGCTCGCCGAGCTCGACGGTTATGCGGCGCGTTTGAAGTCGATTACCGGCGGACAGGGTGCGTGGACGATGGCGCTGTCGCATTACGAGCCGGCGCCGCCGAATCTGCAGCAGCAACTCGCCACCGAATACGCGAAGCATCGGCGGCACGAGGACGAATAGGCAAAGGCGCGGGCGTTCTAGGGCGTCTCTAGCGAGCGCGCCCGCGCGGTTGCGTAGCCCTTTGATCGACTCGACATCAACCGTTTTGACGCTGCATCGGAGCTCAAGGCAACGTGATTGAGCTCGTAGCTGGACGGTCCGCTCTTCCGCAATACCCCCAGGCAGAAGGTGCTGGTCGCGGGAGGACGCGAGGAATTCATGATTTCGGTCCTATCGCTATGCCACTGTACGAATGCATTGTCGAGCACCGTGCCGTCGGGTATACCGATGCCAGTATTGCCTTCGGAATGAATTTCACGGCGAGGCAAACAACTTTGCTCAATCATCATCGTCCGGCGATTCGATTTT
>DASPYC010000524.1:0-4497 GCA_035636955.1 Casimicrobiaceae bacterium | reverse complement strand
GGTCTTGCGCTGGCAATCGGCGCGATGACGACTTCACCGTTTCGCAGCCACCGCACGCTGCCGGCGACGGCAGCGGAGTAGCGAAGACAAAAAGAAGGCGGCGCACTGCGCCACCTTTGTTGAGTTGATTTCGGACCGGTCGAGCGATTTGTTAGCAGTCGCGCTGCAGTTGACTCGTCGTCCGTTCAAGCGGGGGAAGCGTCGATCGCAAGCCCCTTGGAGGGTTCAAGTTCACGTGGCCGATGTCGAGGCTGCCCTCCGTCTTTTCCATGGCGTCGCCGTCGCGCCCCTTCTGATTTTGCAGCCGCAGCGAGTCAGACGCGCTGTGAAGAGCGACGACTTTGCACTCCTGTTTTTGCGCGGCCGCGTTCTGGAACGCCTCCTGGCTGTTCAGCGTGGCGCAGCCCGACAGCGCCAAAGCAGCGACGCTCAGCGTTCCGATCATAAAACCTTTCATACAACCTCCATGGGCCCTCGCGGGCCGCAGTTATCTCTATCAGTGAAACGAACAGCGACGGCCGCCAGATTAATCCAGGCGCCGCACGTTGGCAATGAACGCAGGGTCGGAGCGACCTCGGCCAATGCTCTGCCTTTCCGGGCCCAGCTGTGCCGCAAATAGTCCTGACCCTCCCTTTAGTACGGGAACTTCGCCGTTCGACGCAGTGCCGAATCTGGACGTCGTTAGAATGTGGGGTCTCCACAAAGTTTCTTCCATGGAATCAAACAATTCGTCGCCGCTGCGCTTTGTCCGCTGTTGTCGATGTCAATGACTCGGCCAGCTCCGTCTTCGGCTTCCTCGTCGGTTCCGCAATCGGTGGCGGCGGAGGAACGCGCGGCAGTGACTGCGGCGCTGCTCGAGGCGACTGCGCACCTGGTCGGACAAGTCGATGCGTTGGCGACAATTCAAAGCATGTGCGAAGGCGTGGTCGCGGCGACGCCGCACATCCGCCTCGCATGGGCGTGGTTCGGCCACCCCGACGCGCGGGAAATCCGCCCATTGGTCGCGGCCGGACCCGCGAAAGCGTACGCGGACAGCCTCGTCATCGAGCGCCACTTGCTGACATCCATGGATCCTGCCGTAAACGTGCTGCGCAGTCCGGAGACCGACACCTCGGCCGTCGCGCGCCTTTCGCTCTACGGTCCGTGGCGCGCGGCGAGCAAGACCTACGGGTTCGAGGTGGCCGCGGCATTTCCGCTCCACGTACCCAATGCGCGAAAGCGTGGGCTGCTCGTCTTTTACGCCGACAACGCCGACTATTTCGAGCGGGTGGGTGAAAAGCCGTTCGCGGCATTCGCGCGCCTTGCCGAGGCCACCCTTGCGCAAGCCGAGTTGCGGGCGCAGCTTCATCGCAAAGCCACGCATGATGCGTTGACCGGCTTGCACAATCGCGGATGGCTGACCGATGAGCTGGAAAAGACGCACGCGAATGCGGAGCGCTACGGTCATCGCTATGCGCTGATGATGTTCGATCTCGACGGCTTCAAGGCAATCAACGATCGCGCCGGTCACGCGGCCGGTGACCGCGCGCTCGCGACGGCAGCCGTTCTGGCGAAGGAGGAAACGCGTCGTGGTGACGTGATCGGAAGATGGGGCGGCGACGAATTTCTCGCGATTCTGCCGGAAAGCGACACGGTGGCAGCCGTTGCTGCTGCCGAACGAATCCGCGCTCGGCTCGAAGCCGTCGATATGAAGACACCGGAGGCACCGACCGCGTTGCATGCGGGATTTGGCGTGGCGGCATATCCCGTTGCGGCAACGACGATCGACGATCTGCTCCGTGCCGCCGACGCCGCGCTCTACGTTGCGAAGCGTGGTGGCGGCAATCGCGTCGCGGCTGCACCGCCGCTGCCCCAGACATTCAACGCTGAAACGAATAGATAGCCGGCAGACGGAGCATTGTCGACAACTCGTCCAGCGCGCGCCGCGATTCGTCGAGCAGCGCGGGATCGCCCAAGTCATCCGGTGCCAGCCGATCGCGATAATGACGGCGGATCCAGCCATCGAGGGCGTTCGCTAGCGCATCATCGAGAAACACATTGGCTCGGATCGCTGCACGTTCGGTGCCGGTCAGTTCGACGCGCAGGCGCAAACATGCGGGACCGCCGCCGTTGCGCATGCTTTGCCGTAGATCGAATGTGATGACCTCCGCGATCGGCGAGGCGCCCGAGATCAGGCGGTCGAGCAACGCCCGTGCGCCTGCATGCTCGTCGCATTCCGCGGGCGCGACCAGGACGAACGTGCCATCGCCGCGCGATATCAGTTGGCTATTGAAGAGGTAAGTGGCGACGGCCTCGTCGACGCTGAACTCAGGATCGGTGACGACGATCGGCTTAAAGCCCGGCACCATTCGATCGAGCTTTTCGAGCACGCTGCCCTGATCGACGAATGCCCGTTCGTGGCAGAAGAGCACGTTGCCGGAACCGACCGCAATGACGTCGTTATGAAAGACGCCCGCATCGATCGCCGCCGGCGATTGCTGCGCGAAGATGACAGTCGCGGGATCGAGACCATGCCGCCGAACGATCGCTTCGGATGCTTCGCGTGTTTGGCGCGCCGGATAGCGCTGCGGCGTGGATGCAGCGGAAAGGGTACTTCGGCCGTAGACGAACATTTCCACACCGCTTTCGGTCGACGCGGCAAAACGGGTGTGGTTCGCCGCGCCTTCGTCGCCGAACTGCACGGCAGCGGGGAGTGGCGAATGAACGACAAACTTGTCTTCATCGGAGAAAATTGTTCGCAAGACGCGCGTTGTCGTGTCTGCTTCCAGCGAGCGATGGAAATTCGCGATCAGATTGGCGGGCGTGAAGTGGATGCGTCGATCGGCCGTGTCGGCGGACGCACTGACCGTTGCCGCGTTGGCGGCCCACATCGCCGCGGCGGAACAGCACGCGGCAAGCAACTGCGGTGCTTCCTGCGCGGCGCGCGTAACAATTGCGGGATCGCTCCCGGTAAACCCAAGCGCGCGCAATGCGTGTACGTACGGCCGCTCATGTGGCGGCAAGACCGCCTGCGGCATTCCGCGAGCGGCGAGCGCGCGCATCTTCGCTAAGCCTTGCAGCGCAGCTTCACGCGGATTTGCGATTTTCCGCGCATGTTTCTCGGCGGCGAGATTGCCGCGCGCAAGGCCCGCGTAGTTGTGCGTCGGCCCCGGAATGCCGTCGAAATTGATTTCAGCCATCGACGGTGTCAGCGATCACGCGGCGCGAGCGGCACTGCCCGCACGCTGTCCCCTTCGCCGACGCCAAGCGCCGCGGCCACGTAGGGACGCAGTGGAAAACGGTCTACGCGCGCGGGTGCGGCGGCGACGAGCGCACGGAAATCGGCGAACCTGCGATTCATCACGAGCCATAGGACGTCGTCGCTCAAACTGTCGGGCACCGGATCTTCTTCGCCGAGCGTGACGGGCAACGTTTGCGAGCGGCGCACCGCGTCGATCGTGTCGCGAAAGCATTCCAGCGTCGGCCCCGCGTCGAAAATGTCGACATAGCCTTCGTAGCGAAATCCCTCCTGCTCGAGCATCGCCCGAGCAGGCGCCGTGTCCACGTGGACTGCACCGATCGCATCGCGTGCCGCCGCCGGCAACAGATTGACATAAACAGGGTGCTTCGGCATGAGCTCCGCGATGAATGCTTTCTGTCCGATACCGGTTAGATAATCGGCGGTCGAATATTCCATTGCGAAGAAATGGCGTCCCAGCCCCTCCCAGAAAGGGCTCAAGCCTTGGTCGTCGAGCTTGCCGCGCAATTCGGCGATCACTTTGGCCGCAAACAGATGCGCGAACTCCGCGATGAACAACAGACGGCTCTTCGATAGCAACGCGCCGTTTTTTCCGATGCGATAGGCCTGATCGAGAAACAGCGAGCAGAGCTCCGAATGCCCGGTGTGATCGTTGGCAAGAAAAAGCGTCGGCGCGACCGTGTAGACGCCAAGCGCGCGCGAGGCATGGACAAGGGTCCCAACGTGATAGTTGTACCAAGGTTCGTTGAGCCCGACCGCTGCTTCAATTGCGCTGATGCCGGCGACACGCCCGTCGCTGCTATCGACGAGCGCAAACATGTAGCAAGCATCGCCGCGTTCGGCAGTTCCGGCGAACGCCGCGATCGAACGGTCGATCCGAGCGGAGAGTCGTTCGCGATTCGCGGGGAGCGTCGTCAAGCCCGCGCCGGAGCGCTCCGACAACGTGAAGACTGCGGGCAAATCGTCGCGCGCAATCGGGCGGACGAAGAACATCCCGCTTGATGTCTAGACCAGCACGCGACCGAGCGCAGTTTCAAGCCGCGCGAGGCCTTCGAGAATTTCGTCCAGCGATACGACGAGCGAGGGCGCGATTCGAACGACGTCGGGGCCCGCGACGAGCACGATAAGTCCGGCGTCGCCGGCCGCTTTGAGGATGTCCATAGAGCGGCCACGCCAAGGCTCATCCAATTCACAGCCGAGCCAAACGCCCTCGCCGCGCAAGTCGCGAAAAACACGCCGCCGCGCGTTGATCGCTTTCA